>JBAIXS010000125.1:0-6092 GCA_037916395.1 Candidatus Sulfobium mesophilum | reverse complement strand
ACGGTCTCATAAAGGTCAAGCTTATCGATAAATCCGCCCATATCGAACCCTATTGTATCAACGCAATGAGACCTCTGGCAGAGCTTCATCTTCACATGCCTGGAACCGACTATCCTGGGGGACAGGACATCAAGCATCCGGCCACCGAAAAGGGGTTCAGGATTACCAAGCCCTATAGGTTCCAACATGTTCAGCTCCCTGATCAACCCGAAGTTCACCTCTGTAAGGCTCACATCAGCATCTATAGTTATATCCGCCGGTTTTCCGGTTTCAACCGAATCGCAAAGACAACGGAGCCTATGTGCGAATTCCAGCAGATTCGGCTCGTTCAGTTTGACCCCGGCAGCCTGTTTATGCCCCCCGTAGCTGATGAGCAGATCATCACAGCTTGACAGCGCCTTGCAGATATCAAAGGCAGGGACACTTCTTGCTGAGCCTTTCGCAATCCCGCCTTCGAGCGAAAATATCACTGTCGGCCTCGAAAATTTTTCAGCAATCCGTGATGCAACAATCCCGATAACGCCCTCATGCCATCCGCGTCCGGACAAGACAATTGCAGAGGGCACACCTTTGCCGTCAAGCTTTTTGATCGCTTCCTGTAAGATTCCTTCTTCTATGCGCTGCCTTTCGGCATTAAGCCTGTCCAGCCACACGGCGAGTTCCCAGGCTTCGTCTTCAGAGTCCGTTGTCAGCAGTTTCACCACCTCTGAAGATGACGCAAGCCTTCCCGCCGCGTTTATACGCGGGATAACCGAGTAAGCAAGTCTTTGCGCCTTTATGTCCCTCCCTTCCACGCCGGCGACCTTCATAAGGGCCTTCATCCAGGGACGATTTCCTTTGTTTATAAGAGACAGGCCATTGCGCACTATCATACGGTTTTCTTCCGTCAGCGGCACCACGTCCGCGATCGTCCCTAAAGTCGCCAAATCGAAGAGGGGCTGCATATCAGGGTCATCGGAACCGCAGAGCGCCTGCATTAATTTCAGTGCCACACCGGCGCCGGAAAGGTTTTCGAGAGCTGTCCCCAGATTTGATATCTTCGGGTTTATTACAGCATAAGCATCAGGCAATTGGACTTCGCCCGTGCCGTTGTGGCTGACCACCTTGGCAGGCTCATGATGGTCGGTGATAATAACGTCGATACCTTCTTTTTTTGCTGCAGCAACAGCATCGAAAGACGTGATCCCGCAGTCAACAGTAATAATCAGAGATGCCCCGGAGTCCCTCGCTTTCAGCACCCCGTGCGGATGGAACCCGTATCCATGACTGAACCTCTCGGGTATGAAGTAGAGGCAGTCCGATCCCAGTCTCTTAAGTGATTGATATACTATCGCGGTTGCTGAAATACCATCCGCGTCATAGTCTCCGTGGACAAGTATTCGCTCATTTGCCTTTAAGGCCGCTTTGATCCTTTTAACGGCGCCCGATACACCGTCAATCCCGAATGGATCTGACAATCTCGTAATGTCCGGGTTGAGGAACTCAGTGATGCGATCAGCAGACTTGAGCCCCCTGTTTACAAGCACCCTGGCAAAGACAGGCGATACAGATGCGGTCCTGGCTATGTGCTGGATGAATTCAGAGTTTGTCTTGTTCAGGAGCCATCGTCTGTTCATAAAGAATCATTTACGGGAGCCCATGATTAAACAGCGTTTCAGCAAACTGTCCTTCATTTTATTAATATAACCTCCCACCCCTGATGAGCGAAAGAGGGTCAGGTTCTATTTCTTACCCAGCGGCTTCTTCCCCCTCCAGAGCAATACAACGGGGCTCGCAACAAAGACGGATGAATACGTCCCGACAATCACGCCCATTATCATGGCCAGACTGAAATCGTGAATCACTTCGCCGCCGAAAAAAAATAACGCTACCGACGTCAGAAGAACAGTGAAAGATGTCACGATCGTCCTGGACAGGACCTCGTTTATGCTGATGTTCATGACCGCCTCGACAGGGTCTTTCAGTCTAGCTTTCAGGTTCTCCCTTATCCTGTCGAAAACAACTACGGTATCGGTAAGTGAATATCCAGCTATCGTGAGAAGTGCGGTTATGAGAATCAGATTTATCTCCCGGCCGAGCAGATAAAACAATCCAAGCACAGCCAGCACATCATGAAAAGTGGCAATAGTGGCGCCGACGGCAAAATTCAGCTTGAACCTTATTGCAATGTAGATCAAGATTCCGATGGTCGCAAAACCTACTGCCTGGGCAGACGCCGCCCGCAGCTGGCCACCGACCTTGGGTCCGATCTCGGTAGTAGAGTCTACGACATATTTATTGTCTGGCATCTTTTGCGAGATAATGCCGGTAATCATGTCGGCTGACTTGCCCAGTTGCTGCTCCGACTTTTTCATCTGTACCAAAATTTTGTTCACTGCAGGGAAGTCCTGGAGTTCAAAGTCCCTGAGACCTCCGTCTTCAAGTGCCTTCCTGACGGCATGAAGATCAACAGGCTTCTGGAACTTAAGTTGTATTGCCGTACCGCCTGCGAAATCGATACCGAGGTTGGCCCGGCCGTTTGCCACCTGGATGATTGCGATGATACCAATAATCGAGAGGATGCCCGAAAATACAAAGGCGAATTTCCTCTTGCCCATAAAATCTATATTCGTGTTTTTTATAATCTCTAACATCCTGCCTCCTCTGCGATTTATGAACTATATGCTCAGTTTCTTGACGTCATGCCTGGAGTTGATAAGGTCGAAGACCGTTTTTGTCCCTATGAGTGCCGTAAAAAGATTTATAAGAACGCCCAGGCTCAGAGTAACCGCGAACCCCTTTATCGGTCCTGTTCCGAACTGGAAAAGGACCGCTGCGGTGATAAGGGTCGTCACATGAGAGTCAAAGATAGTCCAGAACGCCTTATGATATCCTGAATCAACGGCAGACCTTGGGGTCTTCCCCGTTCTCAGTTCGTCTCTTATTCTTTCGAACATCAGCACGTTGGAATCCACTGCCATGCCGATTGCAAGGATAACACCGGCAATGCCCGGCAGGGTCAGCGTAGCGTTAAGGGACGCCATTGCACCAAAGAGGAGGACGATATTCAGTATAAGGGCAAAATCGGCGACCACGCCGGAGAGTCTGTAATAAACAATCATGAATATGATTACAGCAATGGTGCCTATGATGCCGGCCATCATGCCGGCCTGTATCGAGTCCTCTCCAAGTGAAGGACCGACGGTCACATTCTGAAGCATCTTAAGAGGCGCGGGCAGAGCGCCGGCCTTAAGCACAATACTAAGGTCTTTAGCTTCGTCCATGCTGAAACTGCCTGTAATCTGCGCATTGCCCCCGGATATCCTCTCCTGGATCACAGGCGCGGAATAGACGGTATTGTCGAGTATTATCGCAAGTCTTTTCTTGACATTGGCGCCAGTGACCTCATCAAAAAGCTTGGCGCCTTCGGCATTAAATGATATGGATACGTATGGCTCGCTGAAACGCGAATCGAGGCTGACCTTCGCCTCGCTCAGAAGGCTGCCGGTAAGGGCTGCCTGCTTTTTCAGAAGTATCGGTATCTTTATGGCTGCGCCAGTCTCCCTGTTCACCTTCTTTTCAAAGAGGATTTCGTCGTCTGCCGGTATCTTGTCGGCAAACTGAGCAAGCACCTTCTCTTCATCCCCAGGCTGAACACCCTGAGGAATCTGCGCAGCGATGGGCGATTCGTCATCGACGATCTTAAACTCAAGCTGTGCCGTCCTACCGACGAGTTCTATGGCCCTTCTGGGATCTTTAACCCCTGGCAGCTGTACTACGATCTCGTTTTCTCCCTGTCTGAGGATGGTGGGCTCGGAAACCCCGAACTGGTCGATCCTGTTTCTTATCGTCTCAAGAGCCTGGTCAACGGCACTGTCTTTTATTCTTGAAGCTTCCTTATCCGAAATTTTAAGTACGAGTGTCTGTCCGGAAGAAACGGTGTCAAGTATCGGAAAGCCGTCCTTGACAGCGCTCGCAGCCTCCTGAGTCGAAGGCGATATCTCTATATTGAGGCCGCTTCTTTTAACAGCGGCCTGAATCTTCCTTTTGCCAAGCATATCAGTTATTAAACGGACGTAGCGCTCAGTTGAGGTCTCTATGGCCTTTTCTCCCTCGACCTCAAAGACCAGATGAAGCCCTCCCTGAAGGTCCAGTCCCAGGACAATGCCCTTGCTGGGCAGGCTTTTTTTCCACCACTCGGGCATATATTTAAAAAGTGGCGTATTCGGCAGAAAGAAAACTACAGCTACAAGTATGGTGAACCCGATAAAAAGGATCCTCCAGAGAATATTTTTTTTCATTGAACCTCCGCAATAATAACGTAGATATCGTTAACGCTCATTATTTCAATCTATAAATCGGGTTTGCAAAACAGGCAGGCTGGATAATCGTGCAGGTACCCTAAATGGCCGGCCTCCCTACATTACTCATCGTCCGACTGTCTCAGCGCAGCAACATAAGCCTTGCCGTATCTCACTTTCACATTTTCGGCGATCTTAACAACAATCGTATTGCCCTTTACCTCCTCAATAATACCGTATTCTCCTCCGGAGAGGACCACCTTGTCGCCTTTCTTGAGGTTGTCCAGCATGGCCTTCTGCTCCTTCGCCCTCTTCTGCTGCGGCCTTATGAGAAGGAAATAGAATATTATGAAGATAAGTATCAGAGGAAGAAAGCCCATCAGTCCGCCGCCGGCGCCCTGCCCCGCCTGAGGGTTGGGTCCCATCGCATAAGCCAGTCCTGTAAACATATTCCACCTCCGGAAAAGATTAGTCTGTTAATATACCTTTTTGCCCTTTTTTTTATCAAGATTAGTATGATATCCGATAGTTATGCAGCCGGTTTGTTAAAATATCCAGTATGAAGAAATATCACCTGCACAGAGAACCTGCTTCCTTCATTGTAGACTACGAGAAAGACCTTAACCCTGAGCAGTACTCTGCTGTCATCCATGAAAAAGGCCCCGCGCTCGTCCTTGCCGGCGCCGGGACCGGAAAGACCAGGGTCGTCACCTACAGGGTGGCAAGGCTTCTAGAGGCCGGCACAAGACCCGAAAACATACTCCTTTTGACTTTCACAAACAAGGCGGCCAGGGAGATGATGCGAAGGGTCGAAAGGCTTGCAGGCAGAAATATCATCGGCCTCTTCGGCGGCACTTTCCATCATATGGGCAACCTGATTCTCAGGCAGCACTATCCTCTTGCGGGATATAAGCAGGGATTTTCGATACTCGACAGGGAAGATTCCAAAGAGCTGTTTGAGGCCTGCATATCGGAGGTCCGGAAGAAGGATATCGTCCTGCCTCGGGGCGCGGTTTTTTCAGAGATAAACAGCATGTCAAAAAACACAGGTCAACCTGCAGGCGATATAGTGCAGGAACGGTTTCCCCATTTTGCCGCCGCATTCGACGACATCGAAAAGATCATAAATCTTTATGAGAACAAGAAGGTATCGCTGAATCTCCTGGACTTCGACGACCTTCTCGTCAAGTGGAAATATATCTTTGAACAGCACGACAGGATAAGAGAGTATTATTCACTTAAATTCAGGCATATTCTCGTGGACGAATATCAGGACACCAACAGACTCCAGGCCGATATCATAGACCTGACCACGGGGGAAGACAAAAACCTGATGGTCGTAGGCGACGATGCCCAGTCTATATATTCATTCAGAGGGGCGGATTTCGAAAACATCCTGAGGTTCCCCCAGAGGTATCCGGATACTTCGATATTCAAATTAACGATCAACTATCGCTCCACGCCTGAGATACTTTATCTGGCCAACAGGATCATCGCCAATAACAGGAGGCAGTTTACGAAGGAACTGAGAGCTGTTGTCCCATCGGGTGAAACTCCGAACGTCGTCCCCCTTAAAGACATTTTCGAAGAGGCCGAGTTTGTGGCCTCCGTAATCATGGACATGAACTCAGACGGCAGATATTTCGATCAGATAGCGGTGCTCTACAGGTCGCATTATCAGTCGATGCAGCTGCAGATGGAGCTTCAGCGAAGAGGCATACCCTTCGAAATCCGCTCTGGGCTGAAGTTTTTCGAACAGGCTCATATCAAGGACGTCCTCTCGTATCTGCGGATAATGGTAAATCCTTTTGA
>JBAIXS010000124.1:0-10743 GCA_037916395.1 Candidatus Sulfobium mesophilum | reverse complement strand
TTCAAAGTCAGTTATCTGCTTCCTCAAAAGTTCACTTATCTCGTCTACCTTAATCTCCATCTGATCACCCCTTTATAAGCTCATCTTTTAAAAGCCTAAGCTGGCCTTTTACACTGCTGTCATACATTGTGCTGCCGACCTTTACGAGGACCCCGCCCAGAAGGGAAGGATCAAGCACATACTCGATATCGACGTCCCTTTCGATCAGTTTCTTAAGCGACGCCTTAAGCCTTTCCTCGTAGTTCTTGCCCACCTCGACCGGCGTCATGACTACCGCCTTTGCGCGTCTCTTCTTTTCGAGGTAGAGCGCTGTGGCGATCTTCAGGATTTCCGGAAGGGCTGCGACAACCTTAAGACCGGTCAGGTGCATGACAAACTTGACGACCTTTTCGGAAAGACCCGCCCTGGAAGCAACCTGCTGAAATGCCTTTTCACGCTCTGCATCGGTGAAGCCCGGATTTACGAGAAGGCTGTTGAATTCCCTGCTTTTGTGCATCAGATCGGCAATCATTCCGAGTTCAGCAAGGGCCTTTGGCATATCGTCGATGCCGACTACGCTGATCAACGTCTTTGCGTATTTCTTTGCCTGTTTAACCGGTTTCAATTTTTCCCCTCGATCTTTTGAACGGATTCTTCAAGCAATTTAAGCTGCTCTTCCTTGGTCAGCTTATCCCTAAGTTTCTTTTCTGCAAGCTCCATCGCGATATCGACGGCCTCTTTCTTTATCTTCTCTTTCGCCTGCTTCACCTCAAAATCTATGTTAGTCCTCGCCTGCTCCAGGATTTTTTCCTTGAGTTTGTCGCCCTCTTCAATAAGCCGCCCCTTCTCCTTTTCGCCGGAGATGTGAGCCGAGGCAATGATTGCCTCCACCTCCTTGTCTATAGACTTAAGCCTTTCTTCAACCTCGACAAGGGCTTTCTGGGCAAGTTCCTTTGCATCCTTTGCCTCCTTCAGGCTCTGCTCGATAAGGTCAGTCCTCTTCCTGAAATATCCCTTGATGTCCGCCTTTTTCATTGCGTATGCCAAAAGGACAACGAGGATTACAAAATTTATAACCGGCCAGAGGTATGCCTTGAAAAGCGACACGTGCCCTTCCCCGCCCTCTTCAGCAAATGCGACTGCGGCAAGAAGAAGGAATTGAAAAACGACCAGCAGGGAAATTAAATACGGACAATTTTGAACTTTGAACCTTAACCTTTGAACTTTCTTCATGCCTTTACCAACTTCCTGACGATCTCGTCAGAGAACTTTTCGACGTCTCCCCTGAGCGTCTGCGCTGCCCTTGCGACTTCGGCCTTCAGTTCCTCCCTGGCCTTCTGCAGCATATCCCCGGCAACAGCCTCGGCATCGGAGAGCGCCTGCTTCTGGGTATTGAGACCTGCATTCCTCATGTCCTCAAAGACCCCTTTCGCCTTCTTCCTCGCCTCTGCAATCTGCTGGTTGATCTTTGCAATGCCGGCCTCCTTGCTGACGCCCATTTCTCTGGCAGCGTCGAGGAAGCCTTTGGTTGAAGCTTCTCTTTCTTTGAAAATTTTAAGAAGGGGTTTATAGAGGATAGCATTTAGGACGAACATTAAAACGATAAAATTTGCAGCCAGAATTAAAAGCCAGTTTAGGTGAATGTCAAGCATCTTATCCCTCTTTAGTCGAGATTTTTGCTTAGAAGCTTAGGGAGATTATCATAGGCTTAAAAGTTTGTCAAGACTTTTTATATTTAGAAATAAGAGGTTATCTAAATATTTACCTATAGGCCGATAAATAATTCTTATTATCATTCATTATCCTAAACTTAGCGGCTTAAAAGGTTATTTCTCAGTTTTTTAAATCAATTAATTTATGAATCCAGCGCCATTAATATCTAAAAACCCGCAGTCTGCCAGCAAATGTGCAAGAGACTGCATTCGAGCAGCTTCATGGCCGTTTGATTCCCGGTTTCATTGACCCATACTGCTACGCTAAGATAAAATGAATTCTATGTTTAATCGAAGATTTCTCCTGGGAATATAAGTGACTCCGGCCTTCTCAGTTCCGCTTATGATCAACAATTATTGTCATGACTTTGCTACGGATACGCTTGTGGCAGGCGGCGACTCTTATAAGAAAAATAAAGTGGATCAAGGCCGGACATCACGGCGGATAAAAAAGGACCCCACTGTCTGAGCAGACTCATGGACAAATACTCTCTGGATTCTGTTGAATTTAACAAGCTTCTTGAACTGGCTGCAGGATATGCCCATAGCGACGCATCCGGCAAGGCGGTGCGGGAAATCGTCCCTTTCGAGAATATAGAGGACATATTAACAAGGCAAGGCCGCATACGGGATGTCCTCAGGATGGCGGATGAAGGCGCGCCGCTCAGGATATATCGTTTCCCGGATATATCTTTCCTGATAGCCAGGGTCAGGCCTGAAGGCGCGGTTCTTGATGGAAGTGAGCTTGCAGGTTTTATTCCGGTTCTGGACATTGCACGGGACATCTCGGCGCAGATACGGGAGAGCGAGGGGCTGCCCTTCCTTAGAGAACTCGCAGCAGGCCTGACCGGTTTCCCTGATCTGCTGCGTACACTTAAAAGATCTGTCGACGGCGAAGGAAATATCCTCGACAGCGCCTCCGCCCTTCTGGCTGACCTCAGGGAGCAGATAAGGAAACTCGAAAGCCGCATCAGAAAAAAACTCGAGGAGATGACGAGGGACGAAAACGTTGCCGTATTTCTTCAGGATACCTTCGTCACGAAGAGGTCCGGCAGGTGGGTAATCCCTGTAAGAATGGATTCCAAGGGGCAGGTTGCAGGCGTCGTGCACGACGTTTCAAAATCAGGAGAAACTGCCTTTATTGAGCCGCTGGCGATAATCCAGAGCGCAAATGAACTCGAAAACCTCGTGGCAGAGCAAAAGTCCGAAGAGATACGCATCCTGAGAAATATTTCATCAATGATCCGGGAATCGGCTGCGGGCATCAGCGGCGAATACTCGGTAGTCGTTCATCTTGATCTCCTTAATGCCATCGCCTCCCTGGCGCTGGACCTCCGGATGGAAATACCCCAGGTTATGGACTCAGGCGGCATCTCAATCAGGCGGGCGCGCCATCCTCTTTTGCTCCTGGCACTTCGCAAAACAGGCGATGGCCGGGATGTAGTTCCACTGGATGTCAGTCTTGGAGGAGATAACACAGTGATGGTAATAACCGGCTCCAATGCGGGCGGCAAAACGATCGCAATAAAGACGATCGGTCTTTTGCTGGTCATGGCCGTCTCAGGAATGCCGGTTCCCGCTTCTTCCTCATCCGCATTTCCTCTTGTAACGCGGCTGCTTGTCGACATAGGCGACGAGCAGTCCATAGAAAGCAGCCTCTCTACATTTTCAGCTCATGTGGCAAACATATCAAAAATACTGAAGGACGCGAAGCCTTCGTCCCTGGTCCTGATCGATGAACTCGGCACCGGCACCGACCCTGAGGAAGGCGGTGCACTGGCCTGCGCGGTTTTGAAGGAGTTGAGGGAAAGCCGCGCCCTTGTTTTTGCGACAACACATCTTTCAGACATAAAGGGATATGTTCACAGGACATCTGGCATGCTGAATGCCTCCATGGAATTCGACCAAAAATCTCTAAGTCCCCTTTACAAACTGCGCATAGGGGAGCCGGGACAGTCCCATGCGCTCGAGACCGCCAGGAGATACGGACTTCCGGAAAGCATCATCGATTCTGCAAAGGCCATGCTGGGCGGGGTCAAACTTGAGTTCGATAACCTTATTGCCGACTTGAACCGTAAAAGAGAGGACTATGAAAAAGGCATCGCTGAACTTGAAAAACAGAAAGCCGACGTTGAGGAGAACAAGAGGTTAGCCGGTCAAAAACTTTCCGAGGCGGAGGCGCTCAGAAAAGAATCCATCGAGAAGGCATACAAAGAAGCGCACGAAATCGTATACAGCACAAAAAAACAGATGCATGAACTTCTGGAGGAAATAAAAAAAGCGGAAAAGGCAAAGAAGCAGGAGATTCTCAGGAAAGTCGGCGAGACCCAGCAGCAGATATCCCAAAAACTCAGAGAATTTGATACGGCAGACAGGGGCTCCCCCTCAATAGATGAAATTAACGAGGGCGACACCGTCTTTGTGAGGTCCCTGGGCTATGACGCATCAGTTATAAAGATCATAAGCAGGTTTCAGCGATTAAGGGTCGCCGCCGGCGACAAGGAAATAGAGATATCCCTGAGCGATGTCGGCTTCAGACGGGACAAGCCGCTCGGCAAGGGCGAGCTTGAGACCAAGACAGCCGGAAGCGATGAGTCCGTTCCGGCAAGGATCACATTGATAGGCATGAGGGTAGAGGAGGCGCTTTCTAAACTTGAGCCGTTTCTTAACCACGCGTCACTGGCAGGTCTTTCGGAGATAACCATTATCCATGGCTATGGCACAGGCGCCCTTGCGCGTGCGGTAAGAGAGCATCTCCAGGGGCATCCCCTTGTAAGAAAATTTCGCAGGGGGGAACAGTCGGAGGGAGGCGGAGGGGTGACCGTCGCTACGCTGAAATAAGAAAAGGCAGGGTAAAAACCCTGCCTTTTCCAGAAGACAAATATTATTTGATTACTTCTTTTCCTCTGCCTTCTTCTCGTCAGTCTTCTTCTCTTCTCCGGCTTTCTCTTTCTTGGCCTTCTTGGACTTCTTATGCTTCTTGGCCTTCTTTTCAGCCTTCTTGTCGGTCTTCTCGGTAGCAGCACCGGTGTCCTTGGTGTCAGCCTTCTTCTCCTCCATCTTAGGAGCAGCCTTCTCGGCCTTCGGCGCATCTGCCGCAAATGAAACTGCAGAGATTGCAAATACGAAGAGAACTGCAACCATCATCGCGATAACCTTCTTCATTGATATCACCACCTTTCTAATTGAATTGGACCTTATCCAATATCGCCTATATCCAAGAAATGTGCCAAATTTGAATAGGCAATAAAATCAATCCATTCCCGGCTATCTCCATAGAGATTAAAGACTTTTCATCCTCTTTTGAGAAAGCGAAATACCTTTTTTGGGAAAGAACCATTCCGACGTGTAGAAAACGGCAAAAACTTAACGCAAAATGTAACCCGGAAGTTCAGTCAAAGCTGATTCAGAGATATGCGGAAAGAAGTTAATCTCCCTCGAATTCAGTCAGAGCAAAGAATTTATATCCCTTGCCCCTAAGCTTCCTTTCACCGCCCACATCGGGGAGGCTGACTATAAAGGCCATCTCCGATATTACTCCGCCGAGTTTCTCGACCAGGGCAGCGGCGGCAAGGGCGGTGCCGCCTGTTGCGAGCAGGTCGTCGACGAGAAGGACTTTCGCCCCCTTCACTATCGCGTCCTTGTGCATCTCAATAACGTCAGTCCCGTATTCGAGTTCGTACTCATGACTGATCGTCTCAGCCGGCAGTTTCCCCTTTTTCCTGACCGGAACAAACCCTTTGCAAAGCGTATAGGAGAGGGCCCCTCCTATGATGAAACCGCGCGATTCGATGCCGACGATAATATCGAAATCCAGATCTCCCTTTATATACCTCTGCGTTAAGCTGTCTATTACAAGCCTGAAACCGACAGGGTCCTTAATCAGGGTAGTAATGTCCCTGAACATAATCCCCTTTTTCGGATGGTCCGGGATAGTCCTTATCTTTGATTTTATCGGCATCGTCTTCCTCCTGTCATCTGCATACGCATTCTGATTTTTCGATCTTTATTATCGCGTCGAGAATCAGTCTTTTTACGTTGTCAGCGTTTTTCTTCATTATGGCAAGTATCATGTCCCAGGTCACAGGCTCTTCGCCCTCTTTCCAGCAGTCGTAATCGGTCGACATCGCGATAGTTTGATAGCAGATGCCAGCTTCTCTTGCCAGCGTAACCTCAGGTACGGTCGACATGTTTATCACGTCCGCTCCGAGTTTCCTGAACATATTTGATTCGGCCTTCGTCGAAAACCTCGGGCCCTCAATCGTAACGACCGTGCCTGTCTTATGATGCCGAAGCCCGAGTTCTTTAGCTGAGTCGCACAGCAACCCACGGAGATAGCCGCAGAACGGCTCCGCCATCGGCGTATGTACCACCTTCTTCTCATGAAATGTCAGGGGTCTGTGCCTGGTAAAATCAATGAACTGATCCACGAAGACGAGATCGCCGGGCCTTATCTTTTCTCGCAGCGAACCTACGGCGGTAGTTGCCAGGATATGGGTACATCCTTCCTTCTTCAGCGCGTGGACGTTTGCCCGGTAATTAACTCCCGTGGGGTATATGGAATGGTCCTTGCCATGTCTTGCCAGGATGACCGTATCGATTCCCTGTATCCTGCCTATCGTAAGGGCTGAAGACGGGTTTCCATAAGGCGTCTTTGCCTTCTTCTCCTTTATATCCTTCATCAGTCTGGGGTCATCAAGTCCTGAGCCGCCGATGATGGCCACTTTTATCTTCGCCATAGATGCTCCTTTTCTTACCCTTTCCCGGCCCGTTTTTCAAGCCAGGCAATCCACTCAGGGATGCCTGCCCCCGTTTTGCAGGAGACCTCGAATATTTCCAGTTTGGGGTTGAGGGACAAGGCATCTTTTCTTATCTTGCCGATATCAACATCTGTATAAGGCAGCAGGTCGACCTTATTTAGAATTAGCGCCGAAGATTCCTGAAACATGAGGGGATATTTGAGCGGCTTGTCATGCCCTTCGGCGATACTGAGAAGCATTACCTTCATATCCTCACCTACCTTAAATTCAGCGGGGCAGACAAGGTTCCCCACATTTTCTATAAAAAGTATATCAAGTTCAGAAAGCGGCAGGTCCCCCAGAACTTCGGAGATCATGTTTGCATCGAGATGGCAGGCCCCACCGGTGTTTATCTGGACGACCGGGGCGCCGAACTTCTCCACCCTCTCAGCATCATCGCTTCCGGCGATATCTCCTTCTATGACGCCTATCCTGAGGCCTTTACGCTCCGAGAGCGTCCTTTCAAGCAGAGATGTCTTACCTGCGCCCGGACCGCTCATGAGGTTAACGACAAAGACGCCGGAGCTATCGAATATTTTTCTGTTTTCAAGAGCGATCCTGTCGTTTGCCTCCAGGATCTTTGTTGCAACCTTTACCTTCAACCTTTCAGTCCTCCTCTTTTTGGTATGAACTTCCTGTCTATTTCACTTTTCATCACATCAGTATTGCATGTATAGAAGCGGGTTTGCCAATTCTGTGTAAGGGCAGCATCAGAGCGGCTTAAATTTCCCGTACTGATTCGCCTTTGCGCATCGGGAAATTGCCCTCGGTGCCCGAAGGCGTTCGGGCGAGAACTAGTGACTGTGCTGTCCTTAGGCAGGTGTTCCGAACGGATCAGGATACCTCCATATCGACCACATCCATCTCCCGCCCTCCAGTCATACGGAACGAACTTCCCCCGCAGCCGGGACAGCTCAAAATATACTCCTGCTCGGTGGTAAAGGTAGTATTACAGTCGGAACAATGGCCGGAAACCGGCACCTCTTCCACTTCAAGAACCGCCCCTTTCGCCGGAGAGTCTTCTTTCATCGCATCGAATGCAAAAATAAGGGCGTCCGTCATAATGCCTGACGCCCTGCCGACCTTAAGATGAATAGATTCTATCCTGCTGAAACCGCCCTTTCTGCACTGCCCGGAGACTATTTCAAGCAGGCTTGCGGCTATTGAAGCCTCATGCATTCTGTTCTTTGGAGAGTCGCTCTTTCTCCTTTTCGTAAGCCTCTTTGCCGGCTTCGATCGCCGACTTCACTATAGACTTCTTCTGTTCGTAAAGCCCCTTGCCCTCATCAACATAAGACGCGAACTTTTCCCTGGTCTTGTCGACATAGCCGGTTGTCCTGTCTTTTACGTCGTCCGCTAAATCCTTGATCTTCTTCCTCGTCTCCTCGCCGGACTGGGGCGCAAGAAGAAGTGCAAGCCCCGCCCCGACTATCCCGCCCAAAAGAAACGACAGAAGCATCGAACCCGAACTATAACCCTCGTCTTTCATTTTCTCTCTCCTTTTCTCAGAATGTGTGCAAATAAGTATTCCACCCCGGCCCTGATCCCCGCCCGCATGCTGACCGCTTTGACAGCCGCAGAAGCGCCTGCGCTGCCGACAAGCGCGTTCACAGCGCCGACCGTCCTCCCTACTTCACCGACGGAATGAGAAAGCTGCTTTAGCTCCTCCGTAACGACACCGACGTTGTCTGTAATCGCTCTGACGCTCTTTATCGTAAGATTAAGCTCCCCCAGGGTGGGACAAAGCTCATCCATTGTCTTCCTAAGTGAAATCACTGCCTTTCTCAATTCCATGATTAGAGGGACAAGGAACCCTGCGATCACGACCAAGATAACGGCTATTATGACTAGTATCAGATTATTCATCCCGTCTCCTCCCAAAATTATAGCACAGATTTTTCCGATGTCCGAAGGAACCGGAATATTTAAATTTTAGTGACAAGTATATTACATGTAAAGACTTTTATGGTATCCTTAACGCTATGCCGGAAGAATTGTACATGAGAAAGGCCCTTGCTCTGGCTTCCCGCGCAAGAGGGTTGACCAGCCCTAACCCGATGGTCGGCGCCGTTATTGTCAAGAAAGGCAGGATACTTGCCGAGGGTTATCACAAAAAAGCCGGAACCCCGCACGCCGAGGTGATTGCCATAGAAAACGCAGGGGAGAGGGCCAGGGGCTCAACACTTTTCGTGACCCTTGAACCCTGCTGCCATAAGGACAAAAGGACTCCTCCGTGCACGCGAAAGATAATCTCGGCAGGTATAGAAAAAGTCGTCATCGCGATGAATGATCCAAATCCCAAGGTGTCCGGAAAGGGGATAGAGGAGCTGAAGGCGGCGGGGATTAAAGTTGTCTCGGGCATGCTCGGCGACAAGGCGGCCGCTCTTAACGAATTCTATATTAAACATGTAAAAACGGGCATACCCTTTGTTGTGCTTAAAGTCGCCATGACACTTGACGGCAAGATAGCCACCCCTGAGGGGGAATCAAAGTGGATTACCGGCGAAAAGGCCAGGGCGGCCGTACACGCACTCCGGGGCTCTGTCGACGCAATCTTGACAGCTATCGGAACGATAAAAGCCGATAATCCTCAGCTGACCTGCAGAACCGAAGAAGACAGGAACCCGGTCCGTGTCATCATCGACCCATCTTTGGAGGTCAGACCCGACTCAAATGTGCTCTGCATCCCGCCCGAGACAATAATTGTAACGAGACATGCAGGTGAGGCAACTGCTGCTACAAAGCCCGAGGTTGTCGAGAAGAAAAGGGTTTTGCTGAGCAGGGGGGCGCGCATTATCGAATACAGCGGGGATAAACTCGATATGAAATGGCTCATGAAGGAGCTTGGAAAACTGGGCATCATTTCGGTCATGGTCGAAGGAGGCTCGTCGCTTAATTCTTATTGCCTCGAAAGCGGAATAGTAGATAAGGTAATGTTCTTCATTGCGCCAAAGATCATCGGCGGAAAAAGCTCATTCCCTGCGGTGGGCGGCATGACGTTCAGGCGGCTTGAAGAGGCGTACAGGGTCAATAATATTTCGGTAAGAAGGATCGGCGAAGACATCCTGGTCGAGGGATACCTCCACAATCGTTAAGCACGCTATGAAGAGACATGCACCAAAAAACTTTATAATGTCGCAAATTGCGTTCTTAGGTTTTCGTGGCCCTTTATTTGACCACTATGATTCTTTGAAATAGGAATGGTCTTGCAACGGTGGCGCAGATAAAGTTTTTTTCAGCATGTCTCCCCATTTATTTTAAATGCATTCTTAAGTCAAAAGAGTGAAGGTATTTTATGAGTTTGTGGCTGGTCCCAACTGACAATAGTGATACAGCATGAAAAATATTCTGGCAGCCGATATCGGCGGGACTCATAGCCGGTTCGCACATTTCAGCGCGGACGACGATACCACTACCCTCCGTGAGATCAGATGGTTGAACACCCGGGATGCCGCCTCCTTTTCGAGGCTGATTGAAAATCTTAAAACAACCGGCATGTCTCTGATGCCGGAGGATGCCGATATTGTGGTCATCGCAATAGCAGGCCCTGTTGAACATGGAGTCAGAAGCTCCCCTCCGCTTATATCCTGGGACATAGATCTCTCTTCAGCTGGCAAGGACTTTGGCTTCAGAAAATTTGCCCTGATTAATGACTTCATCGCGCAGGCATATGCCTGCCTGACAGAGGTCGGAAGGTCGGCGGCGGATATCCTTCCGGGGAAGCCGCAAACCGACTCCGCGAAAGCCGTTATCGGAGCAGGC
This sequence comes from Candidatus Sulfobium mesophilum, assembly GCA_037916395.1. Taxonomy (GTDB): domain Bacteria; phylum Nitrospirota; class Thermodesulfovibrionia; order Thermodesulfovibrionales; family UBA6898; genus Sulfobium; species Sulfobium mesophilum_A. The sequence continues at coordinate 491 of JBAIXS010000124.1, read as the reverse complement.
ACCGGGCTCGGACACGCAGCCCTTGTGCCCGACGGCAAAGGCGGATATCTGGCCCTGCCGTCAGAGGCAGGCCACGCAAATTTTGCCTTTGTATCTCGGCAAGAATACGAATTCCAGGAATTTCTTCTGAAGGAGCTGGGCGAACGGTACATCACGGGAAATACAGTGGTCTCAGGGAAAGGGCTGAGTTATATCCACCGCTTTCTGACTGGTGAGGATCTTGATCCCGCTTCGGTCGCCGAGAAATTTTCTCAATACCCCGAGACGCTCAACTGGGCAGCCAGGTTTTATGGCAGGGCCTGCCGCAATTTCACCCTTCAGGTTCTGGCATCGGGCGGTCTTTATATCGCCGGCGGCGTTGCAGCAAAGACGCCTGAACTGGTCTCCCATAAGGCATTTGAAGACGAATTCAGACGCTCGGATACGCTCGCAGCATTGCTTGAGAAGATACCTGTGTATTTAATCAAAGACGAAAACAGCGGACTGTGGGG
>JBAIXS010000123.1:0-1708 GCA_037916395.1 Candidatus Sulfobium mesophilum | reverse complement strand
GAACGGGCCAGGTCAGACAACACACGTCCGGGGCCGACTTCGATAAGAATGTCGCATTCCTTTGCCATATTGCTTACGAGCGACACAAAGTCCACTGCGTGGGTGAGTTGCCGGGCGAAATGCTGTTTCAGGTCTGTTCCTGGCATTATGGGGCTTCCATCCATGGAAGTGAATAGTCTGACTTTGGAGGTCGGGAGAGTCTCGGGGACCGGAGCGCTCTCCGCAAGAGTGAAAGCAGCATCGTTCATGAAGCGCGTGTGAAAAGCATTTGCGACCTGGAGGCGCTTTGTTCTTATGCCGCTGCTCGCTGCAACGCTCATAACGTTCTCTATAGCCCTCCTCTCGCCTGAGATGACCGTCTGCCCCGGAGAGTTGATATTGGCTATAACGGCGTAACCGTCTGTCTTGTCAAGTATCATGTGTGCTTTTTCCAGGTCGCAGGAGAGGCTGACCATGGCGCCCGCCTGATAGTCCTCCGCCGAAGTAATTCTGCCGCGAAATGCGGCGAAGCGAAGAAGCGTCATGTCGCTAAATGCGCCGGCTGCGCGGAAAGCGCCCAGTTCACCCAAACTATGCCCGCCGACTGCCTGCGGGACGATGCCCAAATTCTCAAGGTGGAGCATCCATAAAAGTGAACAGAGGCATATCGCCGGCTGCGCTATTTCCGGGGTTGCCAGGGTCTCCGCCCACTTCTCCATCTGGTGGGCATCTGAGGCCCTGTCCAGGGGTCGATAAATGGCTTCAATGATCTTCCTGCATCCGTGCTCTGCAAGTAAACGATCTGCATGGTAAACCAGGTCTCTGGCCCATGCGTGACGGTCTATCAGGGTCCTGCCCATATTAAGCCGTTGGGACCCCTGACCCGGGAATAGAAAGCCGATTCGCGGCGTTTTCTGGCAATGGCCGATCCAGATGTCCTGCTGAGAACCGGCCTTCATGGTACCGTTTGTAATTTCATTGTCAGAGAGGATCTTTTGTGTGCGGTCAAGACAGTTCATAAGATTGTCCGGAGAGGAGGCTACTATGGCGACGCGGAAGTGATCATCAGGGTTAGTCTCTTGTGTCAGGTAACTCGAAAGATCAGTCAGCTCTGATGCGCTTATCCCGTAGGCGAGTTTTTTGAGTTCGTTTATTTTCTCGATCATATTCTGCCGGCTCTTGGCAGAGACAGCAAAAATCTCGGTCTCCTGGTAGGAGGCCATAAGCTCGCGTTCACCAATTGATGTTTCAAGTGCGCTTGAAGGCTTGCCGTCTGATTCAATAGTGACATGGCAGTTTATCCCTCCGAATCCCATACCTGAGACACCTGCCCGCATGACCTGGTTTCTATCGCGGATTTCTCCGTGCGTTACCGGAAAAAGGGCCTTTGCCTTGTCATGAAACGCCGCGTTCGGTTCGGAGCATCCGGCGGTGGGGGGGACAATGCGCCTGTTGACGGCCATAACCGCCTTGATGAAGCCGCCTATGCCCGAAGCGGCCTTCGTGTGGCCGATAAGTGATTTGAGTGATGTTATTCCGCATGAGCGGAGTTGGCCGGTCTGACTGCCAGAGTCCATGACCATCGCGATGCCCTCAACTTCGGCTTTGTCGCCTGCGGCAGTTCCGGTCCCATGCCCTTCAATAAAGTCTATGTTTGAAAGGTCGTAGCCTGCCTTGCCGTAAGAGCGTCTTATCGCCAGCGCCTGCGTTTCAGCCTTGGGAGCGGTGA
>JBAIXS010000122.1:0-9134 GCA_037916395.1 Candidatus Sulfobium mesophilum | reverse complement strand
AATAGAGCTTGTCCTTCTGGGCATACATTGAAAGCTGCTTCGTCACCATCGCCGGGTTCTCTTTTATATATTTTTTCCCCCCGCTGTCTACCAGCGGCGGCGCCTTCAGATACGGGTTTTCCCTGACCCATGGAAGTTTTTCGACAAAAACGCCGCCGTGGTCTGCTATCCAGCGGCGCGTAATGACTATCTGATGGAAGAGGGCCTTAGCCTGGATCTTTGTCTGCTCCATTACAAGTTCTTCATGCCTTACTGATATGATGCCGAGTGTTATCCCCATAACAGTCAGCAACACTAATGTAGTCGAAAGCATATACTTAGGGCCCAGGTTAAGCCTCATGAAACCTCTATCTTTATGCCCGCGGATGATATTTCTTGAAAACCTTCTTTATCCTGTCCGTTGTCACCTTAGTATATACCTGCGTAGTGGATATATCGGAATGTCCGAGCATCTTCTGCACGGACCTCAAGTCCGCGCCTCCTTCAAGCAGATGTGTCGCAAAACAATGTCTCATAGTATGCGGCGAGAGCACAACACCGGCTCTTTTGCCTATTGTCTTCAGGGTCTGCCAGAACCGCTGTCTTGTCATTCGTCCCCCCATCCGGGTCACAAACAGATAAGCCGACTGCCTCTTCCTGAGCACGCCGGGCCTCTCTTCATCAATATACCTCTTTATTTTACTAAGAGCGCGTGAGTTAACCGGCACTACCCGTTCCTTTGAGCCCTTTCCAAAAACACGTATGAAACCAGCGTCAAAATGAATGTCCCCAAGTTTTATTGATACGAGCTCGCTGACGCGAAGACCTGATGAGTAAAGAAGTTCTATCATGGCAGAATCCCTAAGAGCGGTCTTACCTGCGCCACCGGCATCAAGCACCGCCCTGACATCGCCGACTCCAAGGGCCTTCGGGACCCGCTCCCACTTTCTTGGAGCGAGGATATTCTCTGAAGGATCGCCGGCTATTTGGTTTTCCATGAGCATGTATTTATACAGGGCCTTTATGGAGGAAATATATCTGCAGATGCTTGAGGAAGAATAGCCCTCATTTCTCAACACTTCGAGGAAATCAACAATATCGGCAGTGGTCGCGGATTCGACTGCTGCATCGCGGTCTTTTAAAAAAGAGGCATATTTTTTCAGGTCGGTCTGATAAGCACCGATGGTATTGCTGGAAAGGCCTTTTTCTACGGTCAGGTATGTAAAGAAATTCTCAAGCGACCCCACAGGATAGATATTCCTCTATGCCCGTAGACTGCCGCAGCCGTTCATAAAATATGGACGCTATCTGCATAAGGTTTACCGTGTCTTCCCTGTTATATTTTATGAGCGTGTCCATCGCTTCCCGGGATCCCTTCCTGGCATATTCCCAAAGCTTTACGGCATCGTAGCCGTCAAGCCCCTGCACGGTTTCGTCTCTGACGATATCGAGTTCCTGCTCAAGCCTCTTTAGTCCCCCCTTTATCCCGAGCCTTTTTGCCGCAAAACACAAGTCGAAATGGGGCATCTCGAATTTAACACCACTGAAAGACCTCAAAATAAAAGGGACATCAAAAGCTGCGCCATAAAAAGTGATAAGGCACTTATATCGCGAGAGTTCTCTTTGCAGGCTCTCGACCGAAAGATTCTCACCCCTTACGAGGCTCTTGTAATCATAACCGTCATACAGTCCGACAACGGTCACAAACCCGCCGCTGTTGGGCTGAAGTCCGTTTGTCTCGATATCAAGACAGACCGTATTATCCTTAAAAAAATCGAACACACGCCAGTGCTCTCTTCTTTTGATCCTGCGTGAAAAATAGAGCGCGTTATCAGCGCGCAGCTGAACAGCGTCATGCATGAGACAGTCATCGAGGAAGTCCTTTCTCTCCCTGCTGAACCCCAGTACTTCATCAGCCCCGGTAAAGTCATCCCACGTCAGGATTTTTTCTTTCCAGAGTCTTCTTTCAAGCTTTTCACCTATCCCGTCAAGAATGCAGAATGTATTCTTAATCATTGGTTTCCTTCTTTATCTGCGCGATGGACGTAAGCATAATAATCGCCTGGCATTGAGTCTATTATACAGAATAGGAATATAGTAATACTATAGGGACTAAGCATAGCATACGTCTTGCCTTCTATTTTGCTTTCATTGCGATCTGCCGAAGTGTGTGTTGATAAGACACCTTGCGACTGTTATACTCAGAATGACCGAATTTACGTGAAGGCAATATGTCCAAATACGACTTTGACATCGGGATCATAGGAGGCGGGGCAGCAGGACTGACCGTTGCCGCAGGCGCTTCTCAACTTGGTGCCAGGACGCTTCTGGTGGACAAAGAGAAAGAACTCGGAGGCGATTGCCTCCATTTCGGCTGTGTTCCAAGCAAGACCCTGATAAGGACAGCCAACGTCTATCACCTTTTCAAACGGTCGAGGGATTTCGGTCTTCCGTCTCTTGATATAAGGCCGGTCGACTTCAGGGATGTTGCAAAGAGGATCCGCTCCGTAGTCGGTACTATTCAAAAACACGATTCTAAGGACAGATTCTGTAAACTTGGGGTGCGTGTTGAAATCGGCTACTCTTTCTTTAAGGACGAACATGCAATAATCCTCAATGGCAAGACACTCACGGCAAAAACGTGGGTGATAGCCACGGGTTCAAGTCCCTTTATTCCTCAAATTGAAGGGCTTAACAGTGTGCCATGTCTTACAAACAGGGACCTTTTTTATCTTGACTCGCTACCCGAGTCACTCATTATTATCGGAGGCGGACCGATAGGAATCGAAATGGCGCAGGCATTCAACCGTCTTGGAAGCCGCGTTTCTGTCATCCAGAGGGGTGCGCAGATCCTCAGCAGGGAAGATGCCGATATGGCCAATGACATTATGAATTTTATGGATGAGGAAGGCGTCTCCTTTCATCTTAACGCCACCATAACCGGAGCAAGAGACCTTGGAACCGAAAAAGAAATTCTCGTCAGAAAAGAAGACCGCACAGTCGGTCTGAGGGCAAAGGCAGTGCTGATAGCCACCGGCCGTGAGGCAAACCTCAAGTGTCTTGGCCTGGAGGAGATAGGGATCGGACTTGAGCGCAGGGGACTTAAGCTGGACAAACGGCTGAGGACCACCCACCCGCACATCTACGCTGCAGGCGATGTAACGGGCGAATACCAGTTTACGCACGCGGCCGGATACGAAGGGGGTATTGTCCTTGCCAACGCTGTCCTTCATATTCCAAGAAGAGTGGATTATTCCTCTTTCCCGTGGTGCACCTTCACGGACCCTGAGCTTGCATGTATCGGGTTGAATGAAAAAATGGCGGCCGCTGCCGGCCTGGAATACATCGTTTACAGCGAAAGATTCAAGGAAAATGACAGGAGTGTGGCTGAAGGCGAAAGGGAAGGCAAGATTAAAATGCTCCTCGACAAAAAAGAAAGGTTGCTCGGTATACAGCTTCTTGGCCCTCATGCCGGAGACCTCCTGGCGGAATGGATTGCCGTCATGAACGGAGGGGTAAGGCTTTCAACCATCGCATCATCGGTCCACCCCTATCCGACGCTGGGGGAGATCAACAAGAAAGTCGTTACCGACCTCTTCGCAAAGAAACTATTTTCCCCCCGTATCAGAAAGGCGCTGACATTGCTGTTTAATCTGAAGGGGAGAGCCTGTGATTAGCTTCCGGGTCTTCCTGACATGCCGCATCTTCGGATCTGCCGTCTTTTTGTTTGCTTTATGAACCTATAAATGTACTATATTATAGTATGGCTGAGTCAGATAGCAGCGGCAAGAACATGGATATTTCCATCCTATATGTGGAAGATGAGACCTTGACAAGGGCCGTCTTTGCCAGAATCCTCGAAAGGAAAGTCAAAAACCTGTATCAGGCGGAAAACGGGAAAGAGGGTCTGGAGCTATATAAGAGGTACAAGCCTGATATAGTGATATCGGATGTGAGAATGCCTGTTATGGACGGGATAGAAATGTCAAGGCAGATCAAATTGCTCGACAGAAACGTTAAAATAATCCTGACAACAGCGCACAGTGATGCCACCGTTTTGATAAATTCCATCGATGCCGGGATTGACAAGTACATTTTAAAGCCGGTTGACGTAGATGTGCTTTTTACCGCTATGGAAAACTGTTCGGAAACCATCATGCTCGAAAGAAAGGTCCAGGAACAAAGCAAGGAAAAAGACTTGCTTATTTCGAAACTTCAGGTCGCACTTGACAACATAAAAAAATTAAGCGGCCTTCTTCCAATCTGCTCCTCTTGTAAAAAAATCCGTGATGACAAAGGCTATTGGAACCAGATCGAAAAATTTATAGCCGATCATTCCGAGGCTGAATTCAGCCACGGCATCTGTCCGGATTGCGTAAGGAAACTTTATCCGCAGTATAAACATATCATGCCGGAATAATATTTAACGAAGAAATTAAGCCCGTCTTGCCGTATCCGACCAGGCCATTTGTTGCTCCGAAAAATCAGCGCTGTACGATTATGTCCCTGGGCAGTCTAATAGTGATGGTCGTACCTTCGTCGCCACTGCCCAGAACAACCGTGCCGCCGTGAGAAATTACAATTTTATGCAGGATGGACAGCCCGAGTCCTGTCCCCCTTTCCTTTGTGGTAAAAAAAGGAAGAAAAACCTTATCTCTAATATTTTCAGGTATACCGTGGCCAGTATCGGAGACCGAAATGTCAACACAATCCCCGACAGAACAGGCCACTGTCAGCTGTCCCCCTTCGGGCATCGATTCCACAGCATTTTGAAGAAGGTTTGTCATCGCCTGCCTTAAAAGCACATCATCAGCCTTAACAACAGGCAGCGAATCCAGGCGCTCAATGATCCGCACCCGCCGGGCCGATGCGGCCACGTTAGATATACAACCCCTAAGAAGGTCTTTCAAATCCACCTCTGAAAGACTCAGGTCTGTCTTTCGGGCGAAGGAAAGGAAGTCCGATATGATCCGGTCCATTACCTCCACTTCCTTGAAGATGGCCTCTATCGTGGGTTGCAGCGAACTTTCCGCCTTTTTTGATAACAGCTTGGTATATCCTGATATTACGCCAAGAGGATTTCTGAGCTCGTGAGCTATGCCTGCCGACATTTCACCAAGCGTCGACAACCTCTCTCTGAGTTCCATCTGGGACTGGAAGGCCTTAAGTTCGGTCAGGTCCGTAAAAACAAAAATTTTTCCGATGATACTGCCGGCGCTGTCTTTTAAGAGAGAGATGTTAAGTCCGAGCCATATCCTCTTTCCGCTTTTTGTCATATATCCGACCTCGGCCCTGTCAACCACCGGCCTCTTTGCGATAATACCTGCCAGGGGCTCATTAAATATTTCTGAATACAACTTGCCGATGCTGTCGGATTCCTTAAGCTCAAGTATCTTTTCGGCCGCGTAATTCATCTTTGTGATACGAAGTTCCTGATCGAAGCTTACCACCCCGCTGGGTACGCTTTGGAGAATATCTTCGTTATATATTTCGACTGAAGACGCCCTGTCCTCCGCTTTTTTTCTGAGTATCTCAAGTTCCTTCTCTTTTTCCTTCAGCTTCGAAACCAGGTCATGAAACGTATCTACTACGAAGCCCACCTCCGTAGAACCCTTATCCCCCGCATCTCGTCTTCTTCTGCTTACGCCGATGAGTCTTGCAATATACAGTGAGATAAACATCAGACCTATCAGAACAAGTGAAACTGTCATAAGGGTCAGGTGGTTCATATTCTCAGCGCCTTACATATTCCAGGAATTGCTTTATTCCCGGAGACCTTTTTTAGTAGAGATACCACACTAATATTTCCTGTCCGAAAAAAAGAGTTATCAGAGTACCAAGTGCAAGGAAAGGCCCAAAGGGAACCTTAGTCTTTCTGCCCTTGCCCATAAGGACCATCAAAAAAACACCAACAACGGAGCCTGCAAGACTTCCCAGTAATGTAGTAAGAAAAACCGCTTTCCAGCCCATAAGGGCTCCGACCATCGCCATCATCTTGATATCACCGCCCCCCATGCCTCCCCGGCTCAGGACGGCAACAAGGTAAAAGAATCCGCCGCCTGAAATCAATCCCGCCAGAGAAGCCTTGTAGCCGAGAAGGTCGGCGCGCATAAAAGGGTCCGGCAGAAAAAAAGAGCCTGCAAGCAGCCCTATTGGAACGCCTGCCAGTGTTATGCGGTCCGGTATGATCTGGAACTCAAGATCTATGAAGGTTATCACTATCATTGAAGAACACAAAACAGCGTAAACAACGGAGTTCCATCCGATACCGTATCTCCAAAGGACGGCGGCATACAAAAAAGCATTGAGGGCTTCCACGAGGGGATATCTAAGTGGTATCCCGGCCTTACAGTTTCTGCACCTGCCGCCAAGGAAAATATAACTTAAAACAGGAATGTTATCCCATGCCCGTATCGCATAGCTGCAGTGAGGACACCTCGACGACGGAAACACTATCGAGAGGTTCCTGGGTATCCGGTATATGCAGACGTTTAAAAATGAACCGATAAGCAGACCGAGAATAACAGCGATGACATATTCAGACATTACTATGCTCGAACACTGCTCATTTCCGAGGCCTTCTGCTTCAGTTCGTCGATATTTTTCTGTATTTTTTCCAGCTCCTGAAGTGTATCTGAGACTGTCCTGTCCCTGAATATATTTTTGTCAGGGTTGCCCCTCAGATCATATACAAGCTGCCCGAGGGTCTTAAGCAGGTCTTCCCTGTCCTTTTCCATTTCATCCGACCGGTAAAGAAGCCTCAGAACAGCTATTTCGATTTTAAGCCTTTCAGACAGGACAGTCGCAAACCATCTCAGCTTGTCCGCGCCTCTCCCAAAGTTCTCTCTCATTCTCTTAAACATCTCTTGTCCCCCTCATGCTGTCTGATAACAATCCGTCTTTTCCGCAAAGCAACTCTCAAAGGACTTTTGAAGAAGCGGAAAATCTTCAAGCCCACGTCCCGTGCCAATGAGATTAAAGGCTTCTCTCCTGGCGACCTCCAGCATATCAAAGTCTCTTGTGATATCGGCAAGCCTGAAATCCGGCAAACCTGCCTGCCTTGTGCCGAAAAACTCACCCGGTCCCCTTATCTCAAGGTCCTTTTGAGCTACTTCGAAACCGTCCGACGTTCTTACCATTACATCAATTCTCCGCGCAGCATCTTCTCCGAGAGGTTCATAACAGATCAGCAGACAAAATGACTGTCCTTTACCACGGCCTACCCTGCCCCTGAGCTGGTGAAGCTGGGCAAGTCCGAACCTCTCCGCATGGACTATGACCATCACAGTAGCATTCGGAACATCCAGACCGACCTCAATGACCGACGTACTCACTAAAATGTGAGTCTCCCCTTTTTTAAAAGATATCATAACAGCCTGCTTGTCGGCAGGGCTCATCCTGCCGTGAAGAAGGCCGACTCTAAGTTCGGGGAATATTTTTTGGAAGGCCTCAAACCCTTTCACCGCAGACCTGAGGTCTGCCTTTTCCGACTCCTCGATGACAGGGTAAACCACATACGCTTGTCTGCCATTTTTGGCCTGTTCCTCCAGGGTCCTATAGATAGCGTCTCTCTGTCCCGGCGTAAATGCCCGTGTCACAACCCGCTCCCTGCCCTCCGGCATCTCGCTGATGACAGAATACTCCAGATCTCCGTAAAGAGTAAGCGCCAAAGACCTTGGTATCGGCGTTGCCGTCATTACAATAACATGGGGACTCCGTCCTTTTTTACTCAGTAGTCCTCTCTGCGCTACCCCGAACTTGTGCTGCTCGTCGATTATGACAAGTCCGAGGTCGCGAAAAGCTACGCCTTCTTGAATCAGGGCGTGGGTACCGATGACAATGTCCACCTCGCCGGATGCTATTCCGTCAATATGCCTCTCTTTCATCCCGCCGACTACAAGCGCTGTCTTTAATCCAAGCCCTTCCACTGCATTGCTTATTGTATAAAAATGCTGCTCGGCAAGCACCTCGGTTGGCGCCATAACAGCCGTTTGGCAACCGCACTCTGCCGCATAAAGCATCGCCATAAGCGCTACTATTGTTTTTCCGCATCCGACGTCGCCCTGAAGCAGTCTCCTCATCGGGTGAGGGCCGGCCATGTCCTTCCTGATTTCTTCGAGGACCCTCTTTTGGGCTCCTGTCAATTCAAACGGCAACCTTTCCGCCAGTTTTCTCTGGAGAGAGCCCTCACAACTGAGCCTCCTCCCTTCTTCCCTGTTTCTCCTTCTCTTCACGATGGCCATCCAGAGCTCGAACATAAACAGTTCATCAAAAACCAGCCGTTTGTGGTATATACTTTCCCCCCTGTTCAACAAGCCGGCGTCAGCGCCGGCCGCAGGGAAATGCAGTTCTTTTAAGCTCTGCCTAAGTGGAGGCAGATTAAGTCTCTTAATTATCTCCTCAGGTATCGGGTCAATGACTTCATCGATGAAATCTTCGATAACGCCGAACATGATATTCCTAAGCTGCTTTTGGCTAAGCCCCTCAGTGAGCCGGTATACCGGTGCTATCCTCTCCGAATGGACAGAGGGCGCGTTATCGCCGCCGACGACTTCATACTCGGGATTATCAAACACCGGTGAGCCGGAAAAGGCATCCCTTTTAACCATTCCGCTTAGCAGCAATTCCTGGCCAACGGAAATATTTTTCTTCATAAAGGGCTGGTTAAACCATCTCGCCTTTATTACTGCCGTTCCGTCGTTTAAGTAGATCCCGTAAATACCCTGCCTGCGGCCGCGAATCGGCCTTACCCCGGCCGAACTGACCACCCCGCGGACTGATTGAATCTGTCCTATTACTACATTACAGATATTACTGACGCTGGACCTGTCTACATAGCGGAAAGGGAGATAATAGAGGGAGTCTTTAATTGAAGCGATGCCGATTGCGCCAAGCAACCCCGCCCTCTTGGGACCGACACCTCTTGCTGAGCTTATGAGAACTTCTGATAGCCTGCTATCCATCAGCTGATGGCTGATCTTTTTTCTGTGCTTCCTTCTTTAGCGTGTCTTCCAGGTTCTTGTCCGTCTCTTCCATTCTGATCTTAGAATACTCCGTATCGCTGATAATATCTATATCCCATCCTGTAAGCTTCATAGCAAGTCTGACGTTTTGCCCCTTCTTGCCGATAGCCAGGGACAACTGCTGGTCGTTTA
>JBAIXS010000121.1:0-1700 GCA_037916395.1 Candidatus Sulfobium mesophilum | reverse complement strand
ATGCTCTTTCGCTTCACCGACTGCGCGTTGTAAAAAGTTGAATTTCTCCCGCAGCGAGGTCACTGCTTCATAGCCACTCTTCCTTTAGAATCTCGCCCTGAATTCCGACCACCGCATACTTGATTGGCACCCTTCTTCCGGAATCCCGGGCTGCCTGTTGCGCAAGCCTCAGAAGACCGGAGCAGCAAGGCACCTGCATGATGAGGATCGTCAAGGTATTTATCCGCGCACCCTCGATCCAGCTTTTTATCTTTTCATAATAGATTTCCTGCGATGAGTCGAGTTTTGGACAGGCAATTGCCAGCGATTTGCCCTTCAGATAATCTGAATGAAAGTTCCCCATCGCATATGCCACGCAGTCGGCGGTCAGGAGAACGTCGGCGCCCTGATAGTAGGGCGCATCTGGTGAAACCAGGTGGAGCTGGACCGGCCACTGCCTGAGCTGGGAGTTGACCTTCACCCCGGACGCGTCTTCCTGCCTTTCGATCGTCCTTAAATCTTCCATCTTCGAACCAGGGCATGCCTTAAACATTTGCAATTTCCTCCTTGTATTTGGTTTCTACTTCCATCTCTTTGACGAACGCCTCCTGCTTGAGCGCGACCTCCCTGAACTGCATATCGGTCGCCCCGAACCGGGAGAAGAGCTCGCCGATCTGGGACATGGAAAGTTGTTCGTCCATCCAGGGATAGAGCACCTCGTCTTCTTTCCTTATATGCGCAGCAAGAAGGTCACGATAGGCCAGAAGGCGGCTGGCGATTTCTTTGTTGTCATTCCTTTCGAGGGCCTCGATCACGGCCCTGACGTGTCCCCTGCCGATCCTGTGTTCCTCATTCATCGCCCTTAGGATTTCGAGGTCCTGGTCAAAAAGTCCGAAAAGAATGTCTTCCTCCTTTGCGTGGTGAAATCTGTCTGCATAGGAGCGGATGAAGTCTATGATACCGAGAATAGTCCTTCTGCCTTCTCCGGTCGAGACATCGAGGTCTGTTAAGATGCCTGGGACAAGGGCGATCATCCTCTTGATTACCGAATGTTCGTCCACCAGCGATTGCATCGGAGGCGAATATTTCAGTGCCCCTTCTCTGACCCCGATCTTTCTCTTAATTTCCGGGATCTCGACCTCCCTGCCGGGATATATGATCCCGGCGATCGCGGTCAGCAGGTCGCGCTCCTGCTCTGGAGACAGCCCATGGACTTCGACCACATCCTTCAAAAGACAGGTACCCACAGCGCATGTTACACAGGAGATTCCCCGTGCAGAAAGGATGTCGCCCACTTTGGGGTGCTCTGTAACCACTTCTTTGATTCCTCGAGACAGGTATTGATTCATTTCTCGCCTCCCATAAATTTCTTAAACCTCATGATCCATTCTAAATGGAGGCAGAGAGTTGCGCCATGACGTATGTCATACTGGCTCTTTAATTCACATTTCATTCTTACATCAGGTTTTTAGGTTATGACGGAGAGCACTCTGCTAAAACGCCGAATTGATACGTCAAATGTTGCTACTCAGAAATTAAAGCTGCTAAGAGTTAGAAGGTACATCTCTCCCCCGACATGAAGCGAAAGGACGTTCTATTCTGATTGTAATCTTGTGTGAACAGTAATAATCCGCGGCGCAAGGAAGGAAGGCTGCCTCGGAGCTTCTTTCTTACTGACGAGCATTACGCCCCGTACTATAGTTCACAGAGAACCTTCAAAA
>JBAIXS010000120.1:0-2686 GCA_037916395.1 Candidatus Sulfobium mesophilum | reverse complement strand
CACCTTTGCCCATTCATTTTCAATTTCCTCCTCGTAATCACAAAGGATGTTGGGACAGTCGAAATACGTTCCCTTGTTTAACATCTCCCTTCCGCATGCAGGACATCTCATATTTTCCCCCTTCCCTCACAACAAGAAAGTTTATAAAATCAACCCGCTTCCCCCACATCACGCGAGCCTTGCCCTTATGGCGCTGTATACCTTATGCCCGAATGACCACATACCAGTCTCGGGCATGGGCGACAATACTGAATCTTTACCGATGATATATCTGTTTCCTCTCCATGCGACGGTGTTACTGAGGATTGGGACGAACCAAATTATCCCGATAATGAGGTCCTTGACCGGTGACAAGAAGTAGAGCAGGGGATTCATCCCGGTGTGCAGTTTGCTGCCTATATAGAAATCATGCGCAATCTTGAGAAGGCTGACAGCAACTGCAAGCAGCAGAGACGCTTTCGACAGCGGCATCATGACCACCGGCACGAAGGATATGAATACGGCATTACTGAATAGTTCGGAGAAATACTTTTCACCTCCGATTTGCCACCTCAGCTTTCCCCACCTTGTATGACGGTTTATGAACTTTTTTATCCCCCAGTATTCGTTCACATTATTGATAAGATGGCTGGAAAGTATGACTCTCTTGCCGAGCCCATGGATTCTCATTCCAATAATATAGTCTTCTGCAAGAAAGTCCTTTACCGCCCTGAAGCCACCTACGGCCTCAAGGTCGTCTTTTCTCATAAGCATCGATTTGCCTATGACGCAGGGCATCCTGAGATACTTATCCAGAAAGCAGACGCTGCCCACTATAAAGGAATTCAAGTGAAGATTCTCCAATATAGCGCCTGCCGAACGTCCGCTCACTCCCCTGATCATATTGCTGACAAGCCCTACCGACCGATCTTTCATATGTTTCGTGATATCGGACAGATAATTTTTTTCGACACGGACATTGCTGTCGCTTACGAGAATTAAATCGTATTTGGCCCTTTTGTACGCCGGGATCAGGTTGTTTACTTTGGGGTTCAGTCCTTCGTCACAGTGCTCTACGACAATGGTTATATCTGCCGAAGAATATTTCTCCTTTATTTTCGTTGCCACTTTGTAGGCAGGATCATTCTGGTTCTGCAGTGCAAATATGATTTCATACTGAGGGTAATCAAGATTGCAGAAGCTTTCAAGGTTGTCGAACAAACCGTCATCGAGTCCTTTGAGCGGTTTGAGGATTGAGACAGGAAAAAAGATGCGGGGAAGGCTGTTGCCCTCCCCTGAGTTGGGGGGAGCCGTATATGATTTCACGGCAATCACCTGAAGCAGATATCCGATTATGCCGAAGAGCGTCATGCCTGCAAGTATCCAGAACATAATCTTGTTTACCTCCTAATTTCTAAAAAGCGTCAATGCGACGCCCTTGTTGTGCCTGATACATTGTTTTACGGAGTCTGTGTCTTTCGCACAGTTCAGAAGAGTCTTCCAGGAATATAGATGTCTGGGCTTATGGAAATCGCTGTTTGCGATATACGGATACTTTTTCAGGCTTATGACATTGAAAACATCGTCTCTGTTAGCGATCTCCCAGGCGTCGATATAGCGTCCGTATTTTTCCCTGTTGTTCCAGAGAAAAAGTGTGTCCCGATCGCTCTTTGCCGACATGTAATGAGGATGGCATGCGACCGTTAGGGCGTTTTGCTTCTTAGCCTCAAGGAATATCTCTTCATAACTAATGCATGCCGGGATAAAGTCTTCAATATCGATGATCAGCATGTGGGCTGAGTTGTCTGTAGTAAGATGATTCTTGGTTATTTCAATTCCGGGAATGACGAGCATGCCGTACTTGTTCTGAGCCCTTTTCGCTTCTTCTTTTATGTGGGAGATATATTGATTAAAATTGGCCGCCGTTACTGAATACTTGAAACGATGTGCAAGCTTGCCCAGGGGATTATCACCATTTACAACATGGTCTGTTATTGCGATAACATCAAAGCCCGCCTGTCCGAACAGATCGATTGTTCTTCTGAGCTCAACCGAGCCGTCAGAATAGGTAGTGTGAATATGAAAATCACACAGCAGCATTGGCCCGCTTTATTCGATTATTCTCTTTCATGCTGCATACATGATAAGGGTTGAGCGTTTCAGTATGATGAAATGAGTGTTACATTCGCGTTAAATGTTAAAAAGCACGGTTGAATGCGTCTCATCCGCACCAGCATTGGTGTTACGTGAGGACCCTTTAATGTGTAACAAGCCCTACATCCGTATGAGGCGAAAGTGGAATCAGTGACTACGATAGAAAGGGCATTGCCTGAAAATGCCCTTTGTGCATACCTCTTCGACCATGAACGGCAAGAGGACAAATGGCTGATCCTGAGCTCTACAACAGTAGATGCGAGTATCTATTAGTTGTGGACATTGTTTCATATCACTCCTTTTTGTTAAATACCTTAGCGATCCATCACGCGATATATTCATCGTCTTTATCGAAAAAGAACTGAGAAATATATACGCCGCAGCTCGTCCAGCCATCTCCGAGACAGCTCTCCTCACGAACGCACTCAAGATGTTCAGGTCCCATGCCAACCATCGCGCAGATCGCATCTTTTAATTGCGGGCACATGTCTTTCATCTCCTTGGCTGCAGTATTTTTAAACACATTTCACCAGTCTCATCTTTGCTCATTTAA
>JBAIXS010000119.1:0-15666 GCA_037916395.1 Candidatus Sulfobium mesophilum | reverse complement strand
CATACAGAATTCCTGATAGGCGACAATGACGCCGGGAAACGGATGGATATAGTGTCGTCTGAATTGTCGGGGATATCGCGATCCCAGATACAACATCTCATCGAAAAAGGCCTCCTGACTGTAAACGCGCAAAAAATACGGTCGAATTATAGGGCAAAAGCCGGGGACACGGTTTCAATTCAAATACAGGCTGAAGAGCAAAAACTCCTAAAGGAGGACCTGTCCGTCAGGGAACTTTATATGGACGATTTTCTTATTGTTCTGGATAAACCCGCCGGCATGGTCGTCTATCCGGCTGCCGGACATCCAGGCGGCACTCTGATGAATGCCGTCGCATATAAAAGCGATAAGCTTGCGTCTGTCGGCGGGCCGCTGAGGCCCGGCGTCGTGCACCGCCTCGATAAAGAAACCTCGGGGGTTATGGTCGTTGCGCTTGACGACGCTGCTTATTACGGTCTTGCGGAGCAGTTCAGGACGCGGACTATTGACCGAAAATACATAGCACTTGTATATGGAAGCCTCCGGGGTGACAGCGGACAAATTGCCCTGAAAATAGGCCGGTCGGAATCCGACAGAAAAAAAATGTCTACCCGGGTTAAAAGGGGCAAAGAAGCTCTCACGTCGTGGAAAGTAGTCGACCGCTTCGGCAGTGCAACGCTGATTGAGGCAAAGTTGGGCACCGGCAGAACCCACCAGATAAGGGTGCACCTTGCATCTTTGGGACATCCTGTGCTTGGCGATCATACCTACGGGAAAAAGGTGCAGCTTGAGGTTGGCGGAAAAAAGATTGTCTTTCCCAGGCAGATGCTTCATGCGGAACTTCTCGGGTTCATTCATCCTGTAAGCGGTCAGTATATGAAGTTCGTCAGCGAACTTCCGCAGGACATGAGACAAATAATCGAGATCCTTCAAGCTGACAAGCTGTCAAACTGACAAGCCTGCAATATCCTCTTTCCTGTCCACATCTGACAATTTTTTTACCATCGAATAGCTGAGTCTCATACGTTCGATTATCCCGACGGTTTCATCAAAAACCTTTTCTGTAGACCATGAAATTCCCCTAAAAATTTCGGGATGCACGGCTTTCATCCCAATCAGGTAATATCCTCCGTCTTCTGCCGGCCCTATGACAACATCGGCATCATCCAGTCTTAAAAAAGCATCTTTAATAACATCCCTGTTTATGTCCGGGATGTCAGCGCCGGTAAGAACGGCCTTCGCTGCGCCCTCTGATTCAACGAGGGTTTTTAAGGCATTCTGCATGATTTCTCCTATGTCTCTTCCGTTTTGAAGGATAAGCCTCGCGCCGGAAAGCCATTGTTCGAACCGAACTTTTGCCTCCTGTGGCGAATAAAATATTACCCTCTCGAAATCAGCGCCTGCTAAAGGATAGGTATTAGCAAAGACGCGCTCTGCGATCATTCTGTAGATTTCAGCTGCGCCCTCGGCTCCTATATCCAAGGCAAGGCGTGTCTTTACCCTTCCGGCTTCAGGATACTTTACAAGAAGACCATAAATGTTCTTATTCACCGTAGTAAATTCTTGCCAGAGTGTCCGGCTTAAATCCCAATTTATACATCAGCATCACCAACTGATTAGACAGAGCTGTCCGTAACAAACCCTTCCTGCCCCACCTTCGGTCGCAGGTAAGGGCAGATTTTTCCAAAATGACCAGCTTTCCTTCTCTTTTAAGCCTCGCGACGATATCAACGTCTTCCATTAACGGTCCGTTACAATATCCGCCTATTCTGTCGAATATACTGCGCCGGACAAAAATTGCCTGGTCGCCATAAGGAAGATTAAAAAGAGTACATCTCATTTTCACCCAGGACTCAATCAGCCTGTATCTCTGCGCAGGGTTGTCTATCTTTAAAGTGAATGCACCCGCTGCAACCGACGGTATATCAAGCGCTTCAATAACTGCCTTGCTCCACCCCGCTTCGAGGGCAGTATCGGCATGGAGAAACAAAAGCACGTCTCCCGCGGCTGCCTCAGCGCCCATGTTCATCTGAACGCCCCTGCCCTTTGAAGTCTCGATGACTTTCGTACCGGCATATTCCTTTGCAATTTGGACAGTCCCGTCAGAACTCCCCCCGTCGCATACGATTATTTCGGAGTCTCTACCTTCAGCTCTTATGCGCTCGATGCACCGGCGAATATTATCACACTCGTTTAACGTCGGGATTATGACCGATATCATCTCAGATGCCTCATTAAACTTTACTTCTATCAGAGCCGACGCCAGGCGCGCCCATCTCTGGCCATAAACGCATCCGCCTCAGGGGGACCCGATGTGCCGGCCGCATAATTCGGAAATTTTGGAATTTCCCGGCAGGCTTTCAGACGTTCCAGAAGAGGCGATAGTATTGCCCATGTCTGTTCCACGCTGTCCTCTCTGACAAAGAGCATCTGATCGCCCTCCATGCAATCCATTAATATCCGCTCGTAATCGGTTAGAGAGGATACCTTTCTGTAAAAAAAGTCCATTGTTGAAGAGCTCAGACAGACTCTCGAACCCTGTTTTTTTGTCTGAAAGACAAGACTAATCCCCTCCTCAGGCTGGACTCTGATAACAATTGTATTAGGCTCAATCCTTTCTTCCAGGGTCTTTGCAAACATCAAATGAGGCACGGCCCTGAAATGAACCGATATCTCTCCCTTCCTTTTTGACAGCCTTTTGCCTGAGCGGAGATAGAAAGGTACCCCATTCCACCGCCAATTATCTATATAGATCTTAAGGGCTGCATATGTGGGTGTCGCCGAATCAGCGGGGACCCCCTGCTCGGCCCTGTAACCGCTGACTATTTTATCTTCAATCTCGCCTTTCCCATATTGGCCGAGAACTGCGAAATTCCCGACATCGTCCTCGGAAAAAGGTTTGATCGATCTGAACACCTTTATCTTTTCATCCCTGACACGCTCCGCCTCAAACTCCACGGGAGGTTCCATAGCTGTCAGGGCCAATAGCTGAAACAGATGGTTTTGGAACATATCCCTTATCACCCCCGCGCGGTCGTAATAGCCCGCCCGCTGTTCCACCCCTAAAGTTTCGGCGGCGGTAATTTGCACATGGTCTATATATCTCCTGTTCCAGAGCGGCTCAAACACAGCGTTGGCAAACCTGAACATAAGGATATTCTGGACTGTCTCTTTCGCAAGGTAATGGTCCATGCGATAAACCTGCACTTCGGAGAAATAACTTCTCAACACCGTATTCAGACTTTGCGCAGAGGCAAGATCATGGCCGATCGGTTTTTCGACGATTATTCGCGTGTATCCGCTCTCCTCCCTCGAAAGTCCCGCCTTTCCGAGGTTTGTTATAAGGGTCTCATATGCTTCGGGGGGGACCGCCAGATAGAATATGCGGTTGCCCATGGTTTCATGTCTTTTCTCAGTGGCGACCATAGCCTCTTTCAGCGACCGGTACTCATCGGCCCCGTCGTGCTCCACTTTAGATACATACAGTTTTTCTTCAAACCTCTGCCAGACATCTGCTTCAAACTCATCTCCTAACGCCTCCTTAACGGCATTCTTAAGCATGGTTCTAAAGGCGGTCTGGTCCATCTCTGTCCTCGTCACCCCGAGTATAAAGAAGTTTTCAGGAAGAAATTCGTTTTTGCTGAGACGATAAAGAGAAGGTATTAATTTCCTTTTTGAGAGGTCCCCCGATGCTCCGAAAAGGATAAGGCCGAATGGACCTGGAAGATGCAATTCACATTGGTCAACGATTTTTGTGCGCCTGTTATTTTCGGGAGCGCTTCTATTGGTATCTTCCGCCATCAGACGCGCACCTCCGGCAACAGATTGTGACCGCATAAGAATTCCAACGACTCCATAAGGCAATTGTAACAGAATTAAGCGGCGTCTTGAAGCATTGTGATTTGTCGGCCTTAGTCAGTGCCGGCTTTTGCAGACGGGATGAAACTTTTCTTGTGAAATCAAATAATCATTTATTGATTTCTGTGAAAACAAAAAACCTGCGAGGCTATCATCAGTCAGTCCAGCGTGTCAGTAATGAAGGATTCGCCGCGGAGAATATCGAGTCCTTCTTCAGAAAGATTCCGGACAAGCCGGAATGACAACAACAACTAAAAAATGTTGAGTAAAAGAGACCTTGAAGCTCCTCTGGCAATTACTCAGTTAACGCAGTATGGGACTTTATTTGAGCGGCTTTAATTTCTCTTATTACCAGCTTGGTAATAAGAGAAATTACCTCGGAGGTCCCGAGGGCTTCCGGGACCGAGAATGAGCAAAAATATAGTCCCATACTGTCATCACAGCATGCGGACTGACCAGCATTTGTGACAATCCGGGTTAGGTCTTATCGACAATGATATCGGTCTTTATGTGAAGCTCGCGGAGTTGTTTCGGATCTACTGTAGACGGAGCGCCGGACATCATACAAAAGGCTTTTTGTGTCTTGGGGAATGCGATCACATCTCTTATTGAGGAGGCCCCTACCATCAGCATCACAAGTCTGTCGAGCCCCAGAGCCAACCCCCCATGCGGCGGCGCACCGTATTGCAGGGCATCAAGCAAAAAGCCGAATTTGGCCCTCGCCTCCTCCTCGTTAATACCGAGGACTTCGAACATCCTCTTCTGCACCTCCGGCCTGTGGATACGTATGCTTCCGCCGCCAATCTCATAACCGTTGAGCACTATGTCATAAGCCTTGGCCTTCAGGGAAGAGAGCGTGCCTTTGTCAGCTGTTTGTCCTTCGGCCAGCTTGAGGATGTCGTCATCCAGAGGCGAAGTAAACGGATGGTGCATTGCCTGGAACCTGCCTTCTTCATCGTCCCACTCCAGGAGAGGGAAATCGAGCACCCATGCAAATCTGAAACCCTGATTTATAAGATTCAGCTTCTTGCCGAGTTCAAGTCTCATACGGCTTAAGACATCATAGACAACCTTCGACTTGTCGGCAACAAACATCATTAAGTCGCCTTCCTCAGCCCCGAGCCGGGCGGCCATTTCTTTCAGAATTCCTTCCGGGAAGAATTTCGCAATCGGGGACTCAAACCCGTTCTTCATTTTGATCCATGCAAGACCTTTTGCCCCAAAGGACTGGGCTTCAGCTGTAAGCGTATCTATCTCTTTTCTTGAAAGCCCTGCCATACCCTTGCCGTTGATAGCCATCACCCTGCCACCGCTTTGAAGCGCGTCAAGAAAAACTTTGAACGTGCCTCCGGCTGCAAGATCTGCCATATCCTTAAGTTCAAGACCGAACCTCAGATCAGGCTTGTCGTTGCCGAACCTGTCCATGGATTCCTGATAAGTAAGCCTCTGAAACGGCACCTCGATGCCGACATCAAGGACGACATGAAACAATCTCTTCATCATGCCCTCAATAAGGGAAAGCACTTCCTCCCTGCCGGCGAAAGACATTTCGAGATCTACCTGAGTAAATTCAGGCTGGCGGTCGGCCCTTAGGTCCTCGTCGCGGAAGCACTTCACTATCTGAAAATACCTCTCCATCCCCGAAACCATCAGTATCTGCTTAAATAGCTGCGGCGACTGCGGAAGCGCATAGAAATGTCCTGGATTGAGGCGGCTTGGCACAAGGTAATCCCTGGCCCCTTCCGGAGTAGACTTCGTGAGCATCGGCGTCTCAATTTCAAGGAAACCTTTTTCATCAAGGTAATCCCGGATAAGCTTTGAGACGCGATGGCGCATGATCAGGTTTGACTGCATCTCAGGCCTTCTGAGGTCAAGATACCGGTGTTTCAGCCGCAGGGCCTCACCCGCCTCAGCCGCCTCCTCCATGCTGTAAGGCAGAGGCGCTGATTCGTTCAGGACGTCCAGCTTTTTTACATATAACTCGACCAGGCCGGTCGGCATATTTGCATTCTCAGTGCCTTCAGGTCTTCTTCTTATCTCTCCTGAGACTGCGATTACATATTCAGCCCTCAGATCGTGAGCACTGTCATGGGCCTCAGCAGCCACCTCAGGACTGAAGACCACCTGGCATACGCCGCTTCGGTCCCTGAGATCTATGAATATAAGGCCGCCATGATCCCTTCGTCTGAAGATCCATCCTGCGATAGTCATGATGGAGCTTATATCTTTTTCGCGGATCTCTCCGCAGCCTTTATCGCGAATCATGCCGCCTCCCACAAATTCAGTTCTTTGCCTACTTTCCTGAGTTCTTCCTGCGTCAGAGGTCTGAAAGCTCCGGGGCTCAATTCTCCCATCTCAAGACCATTGATCCTGACCCTCAGCAGCCTTATAACAGGATGCCCCACACGTTCGAGCATCTTCCTGATCTGGCGCTTTCTGCCCTCATATATTGTCATTTCAAGCCAGGAATTGTTCTCTGTCTTCCTAAGGCGCTTCACCTTCGCGGGCGCCGTCATGACGCCGTCGAGTTTCATGCCCTTGGATAATTTTTCTATTTCTGCGTCCTCCAAATAGCCCTTAACCTTCACCAGATAGGTCTTCGGTATTTTCTTCGAGGGGTGAAGGATGGCGTAGGCCAGTTCCCCGTCGTTTGTAAGGATAAGCATGCCTTCGGAATCATAATCAAGCCTGCCTACCGGGTAGACCCTCTGTTTAATTCCCCTCAGAAAATCATTGACCGTCGGTCTGCCCTGGGGATCGCTCATTGAGGTGACGACACCGCGCGGTTTATTGAAGATGTAATAGACTTTTTTTTCAGGCCGGGTCAGCAGTTTGCCGTCTGCCTTGATGTGGTCCCGAAGCGGATCGGCCTTCATACCTATGACAGCGACTTTCCCATTGACCGTAACCCGTCCCTCTATAATCAGTTCCTCTGCTTTCCTTCGGGAGGCGACGCCCATCTCGGCTATGATCTTCTGAAGTCTCTGCTCCATATTACTCGTCACTTTCCTCCGCACTTACGGGTAACTGGGGAACAGTCTCTTCACCTTCTGAACGCATTATCTCGTACTTTTCCTGGCAGTCAACACATCTTAAAGCAAAAGGCATGACATTAAGCCTTCCTATTGGAATCTCTTCCTCACAATCATCACAGATGCCATAGGTGCCGAGTTCGATCTTTCGAAGGGCTTCTTCTATATCCCTTAACTGAAGGCGGTGGCGGGTCAGCTTCGAGGCCTGCATTGCATCCCGAAAAGCAACATCAGCAAAATCTCCGTCATCAGAAACCCCGTTATACTTATCTTCTTCACTAAGGATTTGATCGACTTCTGCTTTTGCCTCACTTAAAATAGCCTGCCGCATCCCGATCAGCTTTTTTCGAACACTCTCGAACTTGTCAACCTTCTCTTTATGCTTAACGCCTTTATTCATTTCCATCCTTTCTCATTGATCGCCGGAAAATTCGGACACATGGATAGCAAACTATGATCTGTGCAGATCATAGTATAACAGTTTTATTGCGGACGCTGATACAAAATGAGGAAGAGACTCATTTCACGTATATCTTCATCCCCTCGCTGAGAGCGCCGTCCAGGCCGATCTCGTTGCCCCATTGGTCATAGGGCTTCTTCGGACCGATCTCCGCAAGCAATCCCGAACTGAGGAGGGCGTGCCTGACCGTCATCCCAGGCAGGATATCAACAGGTTTATCGTCTACGTATACCCTCATAGGAAATGCGCTCAGCGCGTCTCTTTAATCCTGTCACCGGCAGAAGCAGAAATCTCCCGGCGCTCCTTTATATATTCTACAACCACATCCCTCAGCCATCTGCCTGAATCGTTAAAAACGACCTTACCCTTATTATCACCGGAGGCACTGACCGCTTTGCCTAAAGTCACATAACCGTCGCCCCCGGCAGCCATAAAATCATTTGCAGCGATAACGTATTCCCTGTCTGGATCAAGAGGTTCGCCGTTAATCATGACCTCTTTCACCCTTGACCCCGGAGGTGCGGAGACAGAATAGGTAAACATAAGACCCGAAACCTGAGGGAACCTGCCCTCCTCCCGTTCCACCGCTGATACCCCATGTTCCAGCGTCTCTTTTATAAGGCTGCCGCTAAGTTTGACCGCGACAATATAACTGTCATAGGGCAAAACGGAATAGATGTCCTTAGTCCGTATCTCACCTTTTCTGATCCCAGCCCTTATTCCTCCGCCGTTGATTATGGCCGCATCAGCCCCTGAAACCAGTTTCATAATATCCGCTATAAGATCACCAAGATTCGTCTCCCGCTTCCTGACGCCGTCCGCCTGGAAATCGACAGCTGATGTGCCTATGACTTCATCACCGGCTTTATCGGCCTGATCGCGGTATTTCCCGACTATCTTTCGAACAGTCCTGTCTTCGCAGCCTTCAACAGGGCGTATTTCTTCCAGATGTCCCCCATATCCCGCTATCTTTCCGTCCTCGATACTCAGGTCCAGCACGCCCAGCGCCTTGGCATGCTCCCATGCCTGTACTATAATCGTTCCGTTGACTTTAACAGGTTTTTCCAGTTTAGTATGCGAATGTCCTCCGACTATCACATCAATCCCTATCACGCGCTCCGCAAGCAATCTGTCCGCCTCGTAGCCGCAATGTGAAAGGACAATAATTACGTCGGCTCTGCCTCTTAATTCCCCTATATATTTCATCAGGGTGTCAGCCGGGGGACTGAATTTCAGGCCGGCAATATTTCGGGGATGGGTCAGCTCGGCGACATATTCCGTCACAACGCCGATAATTGCGACCCGTACACCGTTTACCTCTCTTAAGACGTACGGCCTGAGTTCCTCCATCCCCTGGACGTTTGCGCCCAGCACCGGGAATTGCGCCTCCCCTATCCTTTTCCTCAATTCCATCAGTCCAAAATCAAATTCATGATTGCCAAGTACCATAGCGTCGAACTTCATCGCGTTCATGAGATCGATAACGGATTGTCCCCGGGAGAAGTCAGACCAATTGCTGCCACGTATCATGTCTCCGGCAGCCAGCAGCAGTGCATCTTTCTCTGAGCGGAGTATCCCGACCTTGCCTGCAAGGAAGGCAACACCACCGAGAAGTCCATCAGAGCCTGGCGGTTCATAGGGCTCTGCATAACCATGGAAATCATTCATGTGGAGAATTCTAACGACGCGTTGTTCCGCCCATGCCGGGGCGAGAAAAAAAACAGAAAGCCCGAACGTCAGCAGCACTGTTACGAAACGCTTCACAGACCCTCCCCGGTAATGTTCTTAGTACACTATATCTGAAAATGCATCAAGGAAACCATTCTCATCGGCCAAAATTAAAGGGCGTGCCCGATAAATGCACGCCCTTCTATTTTGTACTCCCTGAAAGGCCGACCGGCCTCAGCACCCTCTCGGGCTTCAGCCTCCGCCTGAGAAAAGACTGCTAATCTCTGAAAAACTGAGGGCTCCCGACAGCTTTAACTGCTTCTCCCCGCATTTAGGGCATGCTTCCTTCTGAAGTTCGACATCGTCAGAAAGCACTGTTGCAAACTGGCTTCCGCACTTCTGGCATACGCAGCGGTTATATGACATAACGATAGGCCTCCTTTTAAATCAATTGTTATATAGTTGCATTTATTCTTAATTATACCACAATAGTTTCAAGATATGACAACTATCCCAAGGACCGCCTTTACAGCTAGTCGGCTAGACAGCTTCGTAGCTTGCCGGTTCTATCGATAGATGTGAATCCTGAGGGTAAATCGTAAAGTGTCTCTGTGGCAAAAGGTCTCTAATGACATTTCACTTTTTACGTTTTACACTTTTTTGCGGTTGTTTGTTCTCTTTGCTTCTCACGCCCTGCGTTTTTACGATTAAGGGTAGCCCGACAGCCTGTCGAAAGATTAATTTACAGACCTTCTACTCATATTGCAAAAGCCTTTCCATATATGGAAAATGTATAATTAACAAAAATGAAGAAAATCATCCTTATCTCGCTATTAATACTTTCCGCCGCATTACGTCTGTCTGCTGAAAAAACAGCCGAACTGTCCATGAGATACAGCAGGCAGGACACTGCTGTACGGATCGTGATTGAGGGTGAAGATGATTTCATAAAGAACGCTGCGATGGCGGTCTCGAATGCGGCGATAAAGATAGACTTTCCGGCGGCGTTTGAGATCAGAAAACCGAAGGATTTTATCTTTGAGACGGCAAAAAAAGACCGCTCATTTTATATCTTTCTTAAAGACACTTCAGATGTAAAAACGTTCAGACTCGCCGCCCCTGGAAGACTTGTTTTTGACCTCAGGCTATTAGGCAAAGACAAAAAAGAAGCGCCGGTCAAGCCCGAGCAGAAGTCTTTCCAGCAAACCGGCCCGCTCGTCAGTCCCGGACCACCTGTACCCGCCTTGCCTCAGAAAGAACCGGCGCCGCCGGCTTCGGGCCTGCCGCCTCAAACTGGACAAAAACAGCAGCCTGCTCCTCAGCCTGTAAGGCCCGCAGAAAAGGCACATAAAAAGAAAGTGATTGTACTTGATCCCGGCCACGGAGGTTATGACTACGGAATCATAGCCGAAGATGCAAGAGAGAAGGACGTCAGCCTTATTTTGTCAAAAGACCTCAGCGCCGCATTTACAAAGAAAGGGTTTACGGTCTTTATTGATCGCAAGGTCGATCAGTCAATTCCGCTGAACGAAAGGATCAATTTCGCAAACGGCAGGAACCCTGATCTTTTTATCAGCATCCACGCCTCTTCGGGCAACGGCTACGCTGTTTATGTCTCCGCTCTTGAAGATATAAATGTCGATTCCGCCATAAAGCTATACAGCCTGTCGTCGAGGCAAAGCATGCATCTTACAAAGAGCAGAGAGGTAGCAAACTCAATCGCGGCAAATCTCAAGAAAGATCTCAATGCCGAGGTCGTGCTCAGAGAACTTCCGTTGCCGGTGTTGAACTCCCTCAACGCGCCGGCTGTCATGATAGATTATCCTTCCATGAAATCCTACGCCTCGGACCAGAAGACGCGCGAAATGTTCGTTGATTCAGTCCTGAAAAGCGTTACCGGCAATGAACAGTAAAAAGATTTGGGTCATACTGGTCCTTATTTTATTTCTGGCCGGAGCTGCGGGTGGGTTTCTTATCTTTCGGAAGATGACACTGAAAGGAAAAGCAATGGAGTCGTCTGCGTCTCCTGAGGATATCGGCCAGACGGGCGGTGAAGAGGTCGTTGCGCTCAGATTATATTATCCTGCCGAAGGACGGCTTTCGTTGACCGAAAAAAATATATCCAGAAGGTTCAAACAGATTACCATGGCCGGAGCTGTCATCGAGGAATACTTCAAGGGGCCCGCCGGCGATAAACCTTCTCATTTCCCGCATAGCGTCAAGCTGCTCGGTCTATACAAAGACGCCTCCCAGATGCTTTACGTAGACCTCTCGGATGAATTGCGCCGAAATTTTCAGGGAGACGCCCTGGATGAGTATCTTCTGCTTAAAGGCATTTATGAAAGCATTATTTCCAACCTCCAGGATGTCCAGGATGTAAAGATACTCATCGAAGGAAAAGAGGCTGAGACTCTCGGCGGACACCTCTATCTGAAATTTCCGTTAAAGAATTCGGTCGCCTATGATTTCAAGGGCGACTCAAAGGTCGCAGATGAAAGAGAATAGAAAACCTATAGGAGTATTCGATTCAGGCATTGGAGGACTGACAGTCCTGAAAGAGATACTCACTGAACTGCCACTCGAAGGCACCATCTATCTGGGCGACACCGCGCGTGTCCCCTACGGCATACGCTCACCCGAAACTGTTACACGATATTCATTCGAAAATACCAGGTTCCTGTCTTCCAAAGGGATAAAGATGCTTGTGGTGGCATGTAATACAGTCTCTTCGGTCAGCCTCGAGGCTATCAGGAAATCCGTCGATATAGCCGTCATTGGGGTGATTGAACCCGGAGCTAAAGCCGCTGTAAAGACGACTCAAAATAAAAGAGTTGGCGTGATAGGCACGTCAGCCACAATCAGGAGCGGCTCCTATACGAAGGCCATACAGTCGGCAGACCCATACATCGAAGTTTTTCCGCTGCCATGTCCTTTGTTTGTGCCCCTCGTGGAGGAGGGCTGGACTGAAGGGCCGATTGTCGAAATGACAGCTGAAAAGTATCTGGGGGAAGTGAAGAGAAAAGGAATAGACACACTCGTACTCGGCTGCACTCATTATCCTCTTCTTAAAAAGGTCTTGTCAAAAATAATGGGGCCTGACGTGAGACTCATTGATTCGGCGATAGAAACCGCTGTGGAAATAAAAGAGACCCTTGCGGCCCTATCCATCCTCAACCGGACTTCGGGTAACGTGGCAAGAGAATTTTACGTGACGGATTCCCCCGACAAATTCATCGAAATCGGGGAACGCTTTATAGGCAGAAAAATCGAGTTTATAAAAAAAATCGAACTGGGACCGGAGGTTTAAAAGATGCGGCCTGACGGCAGACAATATAACGAAATGCGGGAAGTAAAAATTACGCGTGATTTTATCAGCACTGCGGAGGGATCTGTGTTGATTGAGCTCGGAAAGACACGGGTCATATGCACAGCAACGGTCGAGGAGAAAGTGCCTTTTTTTCTTAAGGAGCAAAACAGAGGGTGGATAACGGCCGAATATTCCATGCTTCCCAGGGCCACCCAGATAAGGACACTTCGGGAATCGATTGCTGGAAAAGTAAGCGGCCGTACCCATGAGATACAGCGGTTGATCGGACGGTCTTTACGGTCGGTAGTCGACCTTGGCAGTATCAGCCAGAAGACTTTCTGGATTGATTGCGACGTTATCCAGGCAGACGGTGGCACAAGGACAGCCGCAATCACCGGCGCCTTCATCTGTCTCGCGGACGCCTGCGGGCTGGCACTGAAAAAAGGCCTTATTCAGAAGAACCCTGTAAAGGACTATCTAGCGGCAGTAAGCGTCGGCATTGTAAATGGAGAAAATCAGCTCGATCTTTGTTATCAGGAAGACTCAGTTGCCGACGTGGACATGAACATCGTCATGACGGGCGGAGGGGAACTGGTTGAGATCCAGGGCACGGCTGAGGCTCATCCTTTTTCGACCGAAACCCTTTCAAAATTGATCGCGCTTTCAAGGGAAGGAATAGACAGACTAATTTCACTTCAAAGAGGGTTGATCGCAAACGGTCCCTATCCACTGTCTCTATAGAGGGCGCCATGCATGTGTAAAACCCATCGTATGTGGCCCTTTTTTTTGCATTTTTTGCTGATCAGGGCCATAGAGATCTGAAGTTTATTTTTCTATTTTATGCTAAAATAAGATTTACTATGGAGGAACGATTTGAACACATATAGAAGTCTGTTTATTTGGCTGCTAATTGGATTGATGGTCATACTTCTTTTCAATCTCCTGAACACACCCAAAAAATCACAGGAGGAGATAATCTTTTCCGATTTCATGACCAAGCTTGAAGGCAATCAGGTCGACGAGGTCACGATCAAGGAAAACGCCATCACCGGCCGCTTTAAGGACGGCGCGAAATTCAAGACCTATTACACTGAATATCCTGACCTCGTGAAGGTCCTACGCGCGCAGAACGTCAAGATAACCGTAAAACCCCCTGACCAAAATCCATGGTATGTAAACCTCTTTTTCACCTGGGGACCGATAGTATTTATCGCGGTTATTTGGATCTTTTTTATGCGTCAGATGCAAAGCGGCGGCAACAAGGCTTTATCCTTCGGTAAGTCAAAGGCGAGGCTTATCTCCGAAAAGGCTGTCAAAGTCACTTTTGCCGATGTGGCCGGGGTTGAAGAGGCAAAGGTCGAGGTGCAGGAAATCATAGATTTTCTCAAAGATCCCCAGAAGTTTCAGAAACTGGGCGGGAAGATACCGAAGGGCGTGTTGCTCGTAGGCTCGCCAGGCACGGGTAAGACGCTTCTTGCAAGGGCGATCGCTGGAGAGGCAGGCGTACCATTCTTCAGCATAAGCGGTTCGGACTTCGTGGAGATGTTCGTGGGTGTCGGAGCATCAAGGGTCAGGGACCTTTTTGAACAGGCAAAGAAAAATGCCCCTTGCATTATTTTCATAGATGAGATAGACGCCGTAGGGCGTCATAGGGGGGCCGGCCTTGGCGGCGGCCACGACGAGCGCGAGCAGACTCTCAACCAACTCCTGGTCGAAATGGACGGTTTCGAGGGAACAGAGGGCGTTATAATCATAGCAGCCACCAACAGGCCCGATGTTCTGGATCCAGCGCTCCTCAGGCCGGGCAGGTTCGACAGGCAGGTAGTCGTTTCACTGCCTGACGTGAAAGGCAGGCTGGAGATTCTGAAGGTGCATACACGCAATATCCCCCTTGATGAAAAAGTCGACCTCGACAAGATATCGAGGGGTACGCCCGGGTTTTCAGGCGCCGACCTGGCCAACCTTGTTAACGAAGCCGCTTTGCTCGCGGCAAGGCAGTCAAAGACAAAAGTCGAAAACCTTGACTTCGAGTCAGCAAAGGACAAGGTACTTATGGGTGTTGAAAGAAAGAGCATGATCATCAGCGATGCCGAGAAAAAGAATACGGCATATCATGAGGCAGGTCACGCTCTTGTTGCCAAGCTCACACCGGGGACTGACCCTATCCATAAGGTGAGCATTATCCCAAGAGGCAGGGCTCTCGGGGTAACTCAACAGCTGCCGATAGACGACAAATATACATATTCCAGGGATTACCTGGTCAAAACCCTGAGGGTGCTCATGGGCGGAAGGGTTGCTGAGGAACTGGCCTTGAACCACATGACCACGGGAGCGGGCAACGACATTGAACGGGCAACCGAACTTGCACGGAAAATGGTCACTGTCTGGGGAATGAGCGAGTAGCTCGGGCCGCTGTCATATGGTAAAAAAGAAGAACATATCTTTCTGGGGAGGGAGATCGCCCAGCACAAAGACTATAGCGAAAAGATCGCGGTCGATATCGATGAAGAGGTAAAGCATATCGTCTTTGAGGCCTACGAAACCGCAAAGAATCTTTTAAAGGAAAAGTACACTTTACTCGACGCTTTTGCCAAGAAGCTCCTTGAAAAAGAGACTATGGACGGTCCCGAAATAGACGAGATGATCCAGGAATTCGAGGCTCAAGCCGTATAGGCCCGGGATGTCCCGATAATTTCCGGTCTGATTTTCTTTCCTGTCATGCCGTACCAGTATGGCAGAAATACAGCAACTTCTTATGAAACACCGCATAGGTTTCAGGTCTGAGCAGTGAAGATTTCCTGGAACAGCTTTTCTCTTGATTTTTCCCAAAGAACACATCTCATGGGAATCATTAATACAACGCCGGATTCCTTTTCAGACGGAGGACTTCACTTTAGCAGATCAGGCGCTGTTGACGCCTGCATTCGCCTTGTTGACGACGGAGCGGATATCATCGACATCGGAGGTGAATCCACGCGGCCGGGATCAGACCCGGTGTCCCTTGAGGAGGAGCTCAGGCGGATCTTGCCGGTTATTGAATCGATCTCGTCAAGGGTTAAGGTACCGATTTCCATCGATACCTATAAGTCAGAGGTTGCGCAAAGAGCACTTGAAACCGGCGCATCTATGGTCAATGATATAAGCGGTTTGAGGTTCGATCCCGGGATGGCCGGGGTCGTTTCGCGATATGGTATCCCTGTGGTCATTATGCATATGAAGGGAAACCCAAAAGATATGCAGAAAGACCCTTCTTACACTGCGCTGATTCCGGAGATATCGGAATACTTCAGATCGCGTATCGCTTTCGCCGTTGACGCCGGAATAGCAGAAGACAAGATAATAATCGACCCCGGCATAGGGTT
>JBAIXS010000118.1:0-1969 GCA_037916395.1 Candidatus Sulfobium mesophilum | reverse complement strand
TTAACGGATTTAATGAAGATTTTGAAGGATGGGGCAATGAAGATTCTGAACTCGCCTGCAGATTTTTTAAATACGGCCTCTTCAAAAAGGTACATTCATTTATGGCGGTCTGCTTCCATCTATGGCATCCCACAAACAAAGTAGCACCGGATTGCAACAGACTCATGCTGGCGGCCGCCATTTCATCGAAGGAATATTATTGCAAAAATGGTCTTGTCAAGAAAGTTAATTAGTCCGGAGCACATTATGACCTCCGGCTATGCGGGGATGTTTTTTTTCTCAACGATAGCAAACTCACCCGTGGAAATCTGCGGCGCAATAGTTCTGGCTGCGTGGATACTGTCCGGAAAGTTTCTGGGCGAGGTGAAGCTTTGGTTGAAATCGGAACTGGCCTTACCTGTAATCGGCATGGTCCTTCTTCCCTGGGTCGGTCTTCTCCGGGCGGAATCGCCCTCCGCGGGCCTGTCGATGGCCGTCAGAGGATACTACTGGCTTTATTCGATAGCGCTGATAGGAATCCTGCGGAAGCAAAGCGGCCTCTTTATAAAGCTCTTTCTGGCAGGTCTTTTCGTAAACACCCTTCTATCCTTCCTCCAGATAGTCCACATCCTTCCGCTCAGATACGGAACGCCAAGCGGTTTATTGGGGATAAGTTCGCCGTGGATCACCTATACGCTCCTGCTGGCTGCAGGCATATGCATCGCATCCTTTTACTTCAGACATGCCGCGGGCAGGAAGGCGAAGCTCGCCTATGCCATTCTAATGCTTCAGTATTTCATCACGATCGGCTTTGTCGGAGGACGAAGCGGGTATGTAGCTTTTATCCTGCTGTCGCCTCTTTTTGTATATAACCTGATCGGCGGCAAATATGTCGGCAGAATCATCATTGCAAGCGCAATAGCCATATCGGTTCTTTTAACCTTCCCTGTTGTTCAGGGACGATTTGCGGAGGTAAGGAAAGACATGGCGCTTTATGAACAAGGCAACGTGAATACGTCCATAGGGCTGCGGCTTCATATGTGGACCATTGCCATTAACGAGATAAAATCTCATCCCATAGCGGGAACCGGCACCAACAGTTTCAAGTACTTATGGGAAAATAACAAACAAGACAGGTCCTTGCCTTCTTACGACCATCCCCATAACAGCTTCCTTTACATGCTGCTCAGCTTCGGCGCCCCCGGACTGATCGTTTTTTGCTGGCTCCTCTTTGTTATGCTTAAAAAAGGGTTGGGAACGTTTTGGTCTCCGTTGGGGTTCTCCTTATTTGTTTTCACCATGGTATTTATAATCGGCAGCCTTACAGATACTCAGTTGATTGTCTTTCCGACAATGATCCTTTTCATTCTTTTCAGCGGGATTGCTGCCGGCATCGAAGACACAGAGGCAGTTCGTCAGAATGCGGCAGTGAAGGGTGCGGCATGACTAATGAAATCTGCCTGTCTGTAGCAGTGATCACCAAGAATGAAGAAAAAAGGCTTCCTGACTGCCTGAGAAGCGTCTCTTTCTCCAATGATGTCGTGGTAGTGGACTCCGGCAGCACCGACAGGACTGTCGAGATCGCGCGGGAATTCGGATGCAAAGTTTATATCGAAGACTGGAAAGGCTACGGTCCGCAGAAAAACAGCGCCCTTGAAAAATGCAGCAACGACTGGGTCCTCCTGCTCGACGCGGACGAAAGGGTGCCGGCGAAAACAGCGGACCTCATAATGGAAATGGTGAAAGCGCCTTCAGCCGACGCATATACCTTTAAAAGGAAAAATTATCTGCACGGTCGCTGGCTGCAGCATTCCGGATACTGGCCGGACAGGCAGATAAGACTTGTAAACAGAAGGATGGGGGTTTTTGAGGCGGCGATCCATGAGAGGTGGACAACGAAGGGCCGCATAGAGGACCTGAACGCCCATATCGATCACTATGCCTTTTCAGGCTATCATGACATGCTGAATACGCTTAATGAATATTCTTC
>JBAIXS010000117.1:0-1619 GCA_037916395.1 Candidatus Sulfobium mesophilum | reverse complement strand
CAGCTGCTATCCCCCTCAATAACGAAAAGACTATTTCTGTACTATATGTCGAAATGGACGGAACGGGGGTGCCGATGGTTCCTTCCGAGGTTGAGGGACGCAAGGGGAAGCAGCCCGACGGCAGCGCTAAAACCAGAGAGGTAAAACTTGGTTGTGTCTTTACGCAGACCTCTACCGATGATAAGGGATTCCCGGTGCGCGATCCTGATTCAAGCAGTTTCATAGGCGCGATAGAAACGGTTGATTTTTTCAGCAACCGTATCGAAGCGGAAGCTGTACGACGGGGCCTCTATGAGGCGGAAAAGGTCGTCGTTCTGGGCGACGGTGCAGTATGGATTCGTCAACTTGTGGAGATGCATTTCCCTCAAGCAATCCAGATTGTAGATTTGTATCATGCAAGAGAGCACGTATCTGATCTTTGCAAACTTATCTTCGCATCCGATGAGAAAAAGGCAATTCACCACCGTATCCGCTGGTGGCATGACTTGGACCAGGGAATGGTTGACAAAATTACCCGTGAGGCACGAATGCGGCTTCCTGCGAATGCGACAAACAGAAAAAAGGCAGAAGCTGAAATCAGCTATCTCAACGATAACAAGGAGCGAATGCGTTACGCTGAATTCAGAAGACAGGGGTTCTTCGTAGGTTCCGGCGTCGTGGAAGCTGGGTGCAAGCACATCATCGGCTCCCGTCTCAAACAATCAGGCATGGAGTGGACTGTTAGGGGCGCAAACTCCATCATTGCGCTCCGCTGCCTTATCCAATCCGGAAGGTTTGAAGAGTTCTGGGAGTCGCGAGCCGCATAAACCCAATTTTAAGACGCAGGCCCATCCGCAATTGTGTAATCCGCCATAGGTGCGCTCGGTGAGATCCATCAGTTCGTCGGTCTTATAAGCAGCCAGATGCCTATGACATTTATTGCACTCGGGCGTTGTGTCCTGCATGTACTCCTCATCAATCAAATTTCATCGACCATTTAATTCGCTAAGAAACCTTACGTCTGTAATAGAAGTGGCCCAGCGTTGAGTTCAGGAAGCAGTCCTGCCTCTCGACTCCACCGACCACCCATTTAGCGGACACCTGTCAAGAAAAAAGTATTGCATCGAGAAGTTTTTTGACTTCTTCCCTCTTTATGAGCTGCCAACGATCTTACCGCCGCCGTTTTTTCATTGTATTCGGCTGCAGTCTTCACTGCGCCAGACACCCATCAGGATCGAGGCCGCACCCAGAGATCACTCCCTCAAGTGGGCCCTTCCGCTTCATAGCGGACCAGAAAACCTTCGGCTCCGTTCCGGGTCCACTTAGTTTTTACAATTCACATGGCTCTTGCACCAGTCCTGCAAGGCTCCCGGCCCGGGCAGTAAAGATGCCGGTAACTCTTATGTTGCTGGATGAGGCAGTGTTCCAATCAACTCCATGGTTTAGTGCCAGTCGGTGGACAGGTTAGCTACCTCACCCAGTCCTTCATGCAAACGTTCTTTCAGGCATGAACGGAACTCCATCCCGCATGATGTAATATGCAGCCCTCGCCAGCTTGTGAGCAAGAGCACTGTGTGCAACCGGTGCATTTGTTCTCCTGCGTTTCCGGTCATAATAGGCCCTCGCTTCAGAGTCAAGCC
>JBAIXS010000116.1:0-7498 GCA_037916395.1 Candidatus Sulfobium mesophilum | reverse complement strand
TATGAAGAAAAATATCCTCATCATCTTTACGGCAATTTTTTTTATGGTCCTTTCTTACTCTGCTTTTGAAATGTTTGTCCCTGCCCAGAATGCTACAAAAAATACCGAAGTCCAGATACCCGCAGGCGCAACATTCAGGCAGGCTGTCGACATCCTTTCAGCGCAGAAGCTGATCAGGGACAAAAAAGTATTCCTCATGCTTGGCAGGCTGACCGGCGCCGACAGGAAAATCAGGGCCGGGTTCTACTCGATATGGTCGAACATGAGCCCATGGGATATCTTTAAGATCATCCGCAAGGGAAAGATAATCGAATACGAAGTGAAAGTACTGGAGGGTGACTCACTCTTAGAGATCGCAGATGCCTTTTCGAAGGCGGGCATCGCGACTTACGATGAAGTGATGAAGGTATCAAAAGACCCCGACTTCCTCTCCTCCTATGATATTGAAGCCCCCAGCATAGAGGGATTTGTATTTCCTGATACCTACATGATCCCCAAAGGA
Organism: Candidatus Sulfobium mesophilum; assembly: GCA_037916395.1. GTDB lineage: Bacteria > Nitrospirota > Thermodesulfovibrionia > Thermodesulfovibrionales > UBA6898 > Sulfobium > Sulfobium mesophilum_A. Next base: position 6,996 of record JBAIXS010000116.1, on the reverse strand, counting down.
GTAAAAATTGAAGATGCCCTCGGAATCATGGTGGACAGGATGCGGGAAAAATATTCCGAAAAACTCCGGGAGACCGCCGAAAAGATGGGAATGACCGAGACGGAGGTTTTGACCCTCGCCTCAATAATTGAAAAAGAGGCTGTTGTGGACGATGAAAGGTCGTTAATATCGGCAGTCTACCACAACAGGCTCCGGAAACATATGCCGCTTCAGGCCGATCCTACGAGCATATACGGGATAAAGAGCTCCAAAGAAAAGATTACACGGTCTGACCTACAGAGAAAGACGTCTTACAATACATACGTCATAAATGGACTGCCCCCGGGCCCGATAGCCTCTCCAGGCTTGAAATCGATCAGCGCAGCCCTGGCGCCGGCAAATGTTCCTTACCTTTATTTCGTATCGAACAATGACGGAACCCATAAGTTTTCCGTAACCCTTGGAGAACATGAAATTGCGGTAAAGTCTTACAGAGATAGGAAGAAGGTTACTGATGGATAGCATCCCGCGAAGGCTTGCAAGGGCCCGAAGCATTAATGCATTTGCGGCGCTCATAACATTGAAAATTTGAACGGCAGTCATATAAATATTACAAGGATGTCAATATGCTAAAGAAAAGGAAGAAGACAAGACTCATCCATGTCGGAGGCGTGCCGGTAGGGGGCGGATTCCCGATCGCTGTTCAATCGATGACAAAGACAAACACCCGGAATGTAAAGTCGACCGTCAGACAAATTTGTATCTTGGAAAAAGCAGGATGCGAGATTATAAGGATAGCTGTTCCTGACATCGATGCTGCAATGGCCCTGGGAAAGATAAAGACCCGTGTAAGCATTCCGGTCATCGCCGATATTCATTTTGACTGGAAACTGGCCCTTGAGGCCCTGCGTCAGGGAGTAGACGGATTGAGAATCAATCCAGGCAATATCGGGGCGCGCTGGAAGGTCGAAGAAGTTGTTTCATCTGCCAACGACAAAGGGATTCCAATCAGGATCGGGGTAAACGCAGGCTCTCTCACAAAAAAGCTTCTCGCAAAATATGGCCATCCTTGCCCCGAAGCGCTCGTCGAGAGCGCTGCGGAACATATTGAAATACTGGAATCATTGAACTTCAGGAATATAAAGGTTTCGCTTAAAGCATCTAACGTTCCGACTACTGTGGAGGCGTACAGGCTTTTTTCGAAGACATTCAGATATCCGCTTCATATCGGGATATCCGAGGCGGGCCCTTCATTTACCGGGATAATCAAAAGTTCGGTCGGACTCGGCATTCTTCTGGCGGAAGGCATCGGCGACACCATCCGGGTCTCGCTGTCTTCAGACCCGGCAGAGGAAGTGAGAGTTGCATATGAAATACTCAAATCACTGGGACTCAGGGAAAGAGGACCAAACATTGTTTCCTGTCCGACATGCGGAAGATGCGAGATTGACATCCGGGGACTCGCATCGGAAGTCGAAACACTCCTTAAAGATATTGAGAAGCCTATAACTGTGGCGGTTATGGGATGCATCGTAAACGGCCCGGGCGAGGCAAGGGAAGCGGATGTCGGAATCGCGGGTGGAAAAGGCACGGGACTTCTTTTTAAAAAAGGCAAGATCGTCAAGAGATTAAAAGAAAGCGAACTGCTTGACGCGCTGATGGCGGAAATCAAGAAATAGCGAGACAGCTGAGAGGGTCAGGGGGTCAAAAAAGATGAAAGTATTGCTTGCTACCGACGGCTCCGAACATTCGGAGGGAGCTGCGAAGTTCTTAACCCGGTTCAACTTCTCAAATAAAGATGAAATAGCCGTATTTCACGCCGTCAGTGAAGTCCCGTATGACGACGACTACAGCGCTCAGGTCAAGCGGGTGATCAGGAGAGTGGCTCCGAAGATTCTGCATGCCGCAGCCGAAATCCTGAAGCCTCTTAGCGCCAAAGTTATAACGGCCGAAGAAGAAGGCTACCCCGACACCGCAATAATAGAAAAAGCGGCCGACTACGGCGCCGACCTCATCGTGATGGGAGCGAGAGGGGTGAAAGGTGTACAGATATTGTTTTTGGGTAGTGCGACACGGGCGGTGGCAATCAATTCCACGAAGCCTGTTCTTGTCTTCAAGCGTCCTTCGTGGAAAGAGTCAGGACAGATGAGGGTCCTCTTGTCGACGGACGGATCTGAGACGGCAGATGCGGCGGGACAATTCCTTGCCTCACTCCCGCTTCCGGCTGAAACAGAGATCACAGTAATGCATACGGCAGTATCCTTCGTCTCCGACATCCCTGAAAAATACCTGGAGGAACTGGATGAGAAGATAACCGCCAGCCCCTCTACTTTCAGGGAATCTGAACGCATTTTTGCCGGGGCCCAACGGTATCTGTCGGGTTTCGCAAAAATCGATTATCTGCTCAGGACAGGCGATCCGTCGCGCGAAATACTAAGCATGGAGAAAATACTCGAGCCCGATATAATCGTCGTGGGATGCAGGGGATTGCGGGGAATAAAGAGCATGATGGGGAGCGTCTCAAGAAGAATATTGGGCAACTCAGAATCCTCCGTCCTGATCGGGAGACCACCCGCAGGTACAGATGCGTAGCAAAGGGCAGATGTCAGCCCGCCCGCTTTGCCTTCAATCTGATTTCAGTCCCGGCCAGCGCAACCGAAACAGGGCAGCCCTTCTTCGTCGCCTCGGCTAGTTCCTGAAATTTCTGCTCATCGATCCCGGCTACCTTCGCCTCGGTGTCAAGTTCGATCACGGTAATCTTGAACCCATCTCCGACCTTGTCTATATGCACGTTCGCTTTTGTCCGAATCTCCTCGGCAGCAAAACCCGCCTTCTCAAGGAAAAGCGAAAAGGCCATGGAAAAACATCCGGCATGCGCAGCCCCTATTAGTTCCTCAGGGTTCGTCCCGGCGCCTGACTCAAACCTGGACGAAAAAGAATAGGCCCCCTCAAAGGCCCCGCTACCCAATTTCATCGTCCCTTTTCCCTTGAGCAAATTTCCTGTCCAAACGGCTTCAGCCTGACGTACCGGCATAATTTACCTCCCTGCCTTTCCTCGGCGCTCTGGTTATAGATACCCTCCCTTTCTCATTATCACGGAATCAACGCCCTGTCAAATGAATCCGCTCGCATATTTCCGGTTATGATAAAATACCTGCGAAAGGACGGCCATGGAAATCATCAGAATACCGCATATAATGCAGGATACATGTAAAAAATATCTGCTCAAGGGCAGATCGATCGGTCTGGTCCCGACAATGGGCGCCCTTCATGAAGGCCACCTCAGCCTCGTAAAAAGGGCCCGTATGGAAAATGACATTTCTGCGGTAAGCATTTTTATAAACCCCACACAGTTCGGTCCCTCTGAAGACCTTGACAGATATCCAAGAGACGTAGAAAACGACATCAAGAAACTCCGCGCGCAGGAGATTGATGTCCTCTTTCTTCCCGATAACATCCTCATGTACCCTAAAGGTTTCGCTACTTACGTAGAGGTCGGGAATATATCGGGGAAACTCTGCGGGGCTTTCAGACCAGGGCATTTCAGAGGGGTTGCGACTGTCGTGGCGAAGCTATTGAATATTGTCAGCCCGACAAGGGCCTATTTCGGGCAGAAGGACTTTCAGCAGACCGTAGTCATAAGAAGGATGGCAAAAGACCTTGACCTTAATGTTGAAATAGTCGTCTGCCCAACCATCAGGGAACAAGACGGACTTGCAATGAGCTCGAGAAACCTTTACCTCAATAGCCAACAGCGTCAGGCCGCGACGATGATTTATAAGTGTCTGAGTGCCGCTTCTGAAGCCTTGCAGTCGGGGAATGTTTCTCCGACAGAGGCAAAAGAGCTTATGCGGAAGATGCTCGCCGGCGAACCGCTTATCACAAACATAGAATATGCATCCGTCTACGACACCGATAGACTGGATGAAGCCGTCCAGGCGCGCGGCGAGGTCCTTCTTGCAATTGCCGTCAGGATGGGTAATGTCCGTCTGATAGACAACATCGTGGTCAATCTGTGATGGCGGTATTGGTTTTTAGTAGCTGCGGCACCTAACTAAACAGCATGTACGGTCTTCATCAAGCCCTTTATAGAAAAGGAGGAATGGCGTTGAAAAAAACAGCCTATGGTTTGCTGATAGTTATTTGCTTAGGGGGCATTTCATTCGCAGAAGTGCCTACTCACGGCCAGAGTCCTGGCAAGAACCAAGCGCCTACTCACGGCTGGAGGTATTTGAGCAAGGAGAAGTGTAAGTTACTTTATTTAGAGGGAACTAACGATTATAACGCTCCAAGGGACCAAGAACTCGTCGATTCCTTAAAAAACTATTCGAAAACAAGAGCAACTGAAATATTAGCTAAATACAGCATAAGACATCCCGGTGCAGTGGAGGAAGGTGCTTATTGTTTTGAAGGAGGTTACAAAGATAAGCGGTCCGGAAAATATATTGTTGGTGGCGAACGATTTTACGAAGAATTCTGGCGGTCACGGCGATCGCGGTAAAGGAGGATAGTCTATGCGCCCAAAGCCTGCCAAACGGTGGTGATGTCATTTTAGTGATGTGTTGAAAAGTGGGCGTAAATCAGAGATTTTTTTTCATCTTCTCTATTAATATATAAAATGAAATCAAAAAAACTTCTCAATAGAAGACCTAATTTGCTTGACAGGCGCCCATCAAAATGGGAGTCGGTGAACTTCTGAAAAGCCCAGTGTGTCTTGCAGGATAAAATAAGCGGCGGCCGTATCACCAATTGCGCATCTTCGGCCCGCTATTTCTTGTAAAGATCCTTGACCGTCGGGAAGAGGTCGATATCCGTATGGGGAAGGAAAAGTGCGGACATATATTCGTCCATGAACCCTCTGGATGCGGAGAGCTCGACATAAGTCATCTTTCTTGCGGTCTCCACGGCCTCGGCGCGCATCTTTTCTGAGAGCAGGCATAGGTAAGCGCCGGCGATCGAGGTATTTCCTATAAATGAAAACTTCTCAAGCGGCAAATCCGGCAGCATCCCGATCATTATCGCCTTGTCTACATCGAGATAATTGCCGAACCCCCCGGCAATATATATCTTCTCCAGAATGTCCAGCGAAAGCCCGACCTCCTTCAGAAGAACCGACACGCCGGCATACAGGGCAGCCTTTGCGCGGATAACGTTTTCGATGTCCACTTCCGTAAGGACAATATCCTTTCGCTCGCCGCGGTAGAGGACAAATTCAGGTCCTTCACCCCCTGCCCTTATTCTGTCGGTGCTTAGGTCTCTGACAAGCTTGCCCCGCTGGTCTATTACCCCGGCGAAGAAAAGTTCCGAAATGGCATCGATCATTCCGGAACCGCAGATACCCGAGGGCAAACCGTCTCCAATAACTCCCAGGGCAGGCTCGAAATCCGACGGGTTTATTTTTACAGACTCTATAGCGCCCTCCGTCGCCCTCATGCCATGCCGTATACCGCTTCCTTCGAAACAGGGTCCCATTGAACAGGCCGCCGTAATCATCCATTCATTGTTGCCCACGGCGATCTCACCATTCGTCCCTATGTCCATAAAAAGCGAGATTTCAGGGCTCTTGTGCATCCTCGACGCAATAACGCCGGCCACGATGTCTCCCCCGACATAACTCCCCACATTGGGCAGCGTATAAACCGGAGCCTGATGGTTTATGTTAAGACGCGCAGTCCCGGCCCTCCACACCGGATAGACATTGACCGTGGGGATATAGGGCTCTTCCCTTATAGAAGATGGGTCAAGCCCCCAGAAAAGCTGCGTCATGGTCGTATTGCCCGAAATGACCGCCGAGTCGATATCTTCTATATCGATACTGTTTTTTTCGATTATAGGCGCCAGCAGGTCGTTCACATCGTTGACAATGGCATCTCTCAGTTCATGAAGACCGCCCGATTCTGTCGCATATACAATCCGTGTAATGACATCATCGCCGTGGCGCATCTGAGAATTAAAAGTCATGCCGGCATCAACGAGTGTGCCGTTTGCACAATTCACCAGATACACCACTACGGTCGTCGTTCCTATATCGACCGCCACTCCATAGTGTTTTGTCTTGCAGAAGGTGGAAAGGCCGATAGCTTCATGTCCCTCGGTATAGGAAAGACATACCTCCCATTCCGATTCCCTGAGGATAACCGGCATCGAGAGTATAAAGTTATGTGAGAATTCCATATCGTGGATGCCTTTTTCATGAAGCACCCTTTTTAAGCGCTCAAGGTCGCCCGTATTATCCTGGATCGACGGCGGAGTAAGTCCGAGAACAATCCTGCGCACTGCCGGAGTAAGTACAGGGTCAACTGAATGGAGGTACTCAAGCAGCTCTTTTGTTTTCGACACTGCGATTTTATCACCAATAATGAGCTTTGAACCCTCCGGGATATCAATCAGGATATTGCCTTCCGGGAAGCTCTGGCATGCCAGGACGATATTTTCCTCGATATCTTTTTTCAGAAGTTTGCCGGTGGATTCGACCCTTATCCCCCCCTCAAGGACCTTCAGACGGCACTTGCCGCAGACGCCTTTTCCCCCGCATGAGGCAACAAGATAGACGCCGTTGTCCCTCAGGGCTTTATAGATGCTTTCGCCCGCCTTTGCCTGTATTGTTTTTCCGTTAATTATCCTTATTTCCATAGCTTTTCATTTTATGGGTAATCCTGACTAAAATCAAGGATTGCCGCCGAAACAACGTTGCATATTGCCGACTGGCGCCTCACCTTGCATGGCGCTTATTTTGTTATTGACATATTCTGATATTTCATTAGAATAATGCCAATGAAATTGTGCGGCATATTGATACTCTTTCCTCTGGTTGTTTCACTCGTTCTACCCCTGACCTCGCACCTTTCAGTCTCGCCTTTTAATAATGCCAAATATCTTATCGGATTTGATGTATGCAATTCCGCGGATCCTATGACACCGGCAAACTCAGATAATTTTTTGTTGAATGAGTGTGTCTGCCGGCCCGTGCCCTTCGGGTCCGCAAAATATATCGATCCCGACAATCTGTCTTTTATT
>JBAIXS010000115.1:0-5202 GCA_037916395.1 Candidatus Sulfobium mesophilum | reverse complement strand
CAGCCCAGAATGCGGACTTCTATACTATCCAAAACAATATCCATTCAATAACCTCCTTATGCCGTTATCTATAATCTATCCTATTCTTGCCGCCGTTGCGACTTTCAAAAAGATTCTGAACTTGCTGGTAGTGTGTCTTGATATGCAGGTCCGGCCAAGGACCATTCAGGCTTGGTTATTCATGCCCTTTTGTTTGTTGCCGAATCAGGTTGCTAAGATAAGCCTGAGGGAGTAGGACAAGCCGATAACGTCTGCCATTCGGGCGGTATAAAGAGTTATGAGCCTGCCAGTTTCGGAAGTTTCCCGGTTTTAATGTATAATTTTTTTATGAACAAGGTCGGATTTGTTTATGACGACATATTTCTTAAGCACATGCCTCCCCCCTGGCATCCGGAGAGGAAGGAGCGGCTTACCTATGTCATAGAGGCGCTGAAGACAGCGGGGCTTTGGGACAGCCTCATCCAGATACGACCGAAGCGGGCATCCTACGACGAAATCGCCCTCGTGCATTCCCGGGAATACATTGAAAGGATACAAAACTTCTCGGGCGAAAGTTTAGATCCTGACACATATGTGTCTATAGAGAGCCTCGATGCCGCCCTGCATGCAGCCGGCGCTGTTATAGAGGCGGTCGACAGGTGCGGCAAAGGTGACATCTATCGGGCCTTCTGCGCCGTCCGTCCCCCCGGTCACCATGCGGAGGCGGATGCGGCGATGGGGTTCTGCGTCTTTAACAATGTCGCTATCGGCGCGGCTTATGCGCTTACAGCCGGCTTCGAAAGGGTCTTCATCGTCGACTTCGATGCCCACCATGGCAACGGCACACAGCATATTTTTGAAGAAAGCGACCGTGTCTTCTTCTTCAGTACCCACCAGTATCCCTATTATCCTGAAAGCGGGAAAGATTCGGAGCGTGGGAAAGGCAGGGGGCAAGGATATACATATAATGTCCCCATACTGAGGGGTTCCGGCAACAAGGAATATCTATATGTTTACCAGGACATCCTGCCGGGCCTCATAAGCAGATTCTCCCCGGCTCTTATACTCGTTTCGGCAGGCTATGATATACACCTGCTCGACCCTCATGCAGATATAAGGGTGACAGATGAAGGGATTAAGTGCATAGTCAGAAGCATTCTTACGGCCCATAACTGCCCCGTTATCTTTACCCTTGAGGGTGGATACGATCTCAAGGCGCTTGAAGAATCTGTCGTGGTGACGATCGCAGAAATGCTGCGGTATTAGAAGTCCACGTTCCTGTACCGCATCTTTTCGCATGAAAGACCGATGATCAAAAGAATCATCCTGGAAGACTGCCGGACTGCAGATATTTTCTTTGAATAATCTCGCCGGGATGATATATTTGTTACAAGACTGATAAAACCCGGTGTTGCAATGTCGCCATTTGAGATGAAACGGTCTTTCATAGGAACAGTTCCTATTTTCAGTCGTCTTGATTCTTTCCGGTACGCCATTGGTCATGAGAAATCTTAAGATCAAATGGAAGATCCTCCTGCTCGTCCTGCCCCTGGTGGTAATCCCGATCATAGTTGTCGGAAATATAATAGGATATGTCGCGACCCGTCAGGCATACCGCGGCATTACAGATACGAGCAAAGCGGACCTTGATCATATGACAAGGTATACCATCGATCTTTTGAGAACGTACGACGAACATTTCGGTCCTTACCATCCGGATGAAAGCGACAGCTTTAAGCGTCAGTTTTTCGCGGACCTCAGGAAGATCATCAAGGAAAAGAAAGTGGGCGCCACCGGCTATATTTATTGCCTTGACGCTCAGGGAACTCTTACTATCCATCCGGCGCGGGAAGGCGTTAATATTGCGGAATCAGTGGACTCAAACGGAAATTACTTTATCCGGGAAATGCTTATGAAAAAGACGGGCTGGATCCGCTACCCATGGAAGAACCCGGACGACAAGGAGGCGAGAATGAAGATCGTACGATACATTCACTTCGAGCCGTGGGACTGGATAGTGGCGGTGGGTTCATATGAGAACGAGTTTTATTCAGAGGCCAACCTCATAACCCGGCAGATCCTCAGAAATGTGATCCTCGTCCTGATTGTATCTATGCCTGTCTCTGTAATCCTCGTTTTTTATCTCTCCTCAAAATTAACGAACCCGATCAGAAACATAATGGAAGTGGTCAGGGACATCAAGAAGGGCAGGACTGAAAGGCGCATACAGGTTACCGGAAACGATGAGATAGGAGAACTGGCGGGAAGCTTTAACAGGATGATCGAGATAATCGAACGAAACAAGGAGATGGAGAAGGCCCTGAACCAGCAGGCGAAGATGGCCTCCCTTGGAGTGCTTTCCTCGAAGGTGGCCCATGAGATCAACAACCCTCTTGGGGTTATACTCGGATATGCCTCCTACCTGGAGGGGAAGGTGCCTGCCGATACCCCTGTATATCGGTATGTCCAGGATATAAAAGCCGAGAGCAGACGCTGCAAGAAGATCGTCGAGGACCTTTTAAGCTATGCCCGCGTCCCCGCCCCAAAGCTCGCGCCAAAAGACCTCAACGCTATTTTGGGGGAAATCGTCAGGTTTGCCTCTAACCTGCCGGAGACCCGGTATGTGGAGGTCCTCACGAACTTCGCCCCTGACCTTCCCCCGGTGATGGTAGATGAGGACCAGATCTACCAGGTCGCGATAAACCTCATCATGAATGCCGCGGGCGCGGTAAAAGGTAAGGGACGCATCTCAATCGGCACGGAGTTCGATCCGAAAGGAGAGGCGGTAATTACATTCGGTGACACCGGGTGCGGCATTCCGCGTGAGCACCTCGAAAAGATCTTCGAGCCCTTCTTTACGACAAAGCCCAAGGGGACCGGGCTCGGACTGGCGATTACAAAGCAGATTATAAAACAACACTTAGGGACGATAAGTGTCGAAAGCATAGCGGGCGTGGGCACGAAATTTACCGTGCGACTGCCGATAGCGGAGGCGCAAAAATGACGCATGCGAGACCGGTCATGATAGTTGAAGATGATGTGGGGTTGAGCCGCCTGATATCTGATATCCTCTCCGATGAAGGTCTCGACGTGAGGATATTCCACGACCCATATCGTGCGGTCGCGGAATTCGGCAGCGGGGAGTTTTCGCTGGTGATAACGGACATAAAAATGCCGGGCATGGACGGCATAGAAGTGCTCGATCACATCAAGCGAATGGATCCGCACGTTCCGGTAATTATCATTACCGGCCATGCAACCGTGGACGTTTCGATCCAGGCTATCCGGAAGGGCGCGGACGATCTCATTACAAAACCTTTCGAGACGGAGGAGTTCATTTACAGGATAAGGAAGGCATTAAAAAATACCGCGCTCCTCGAAGAGAATCTCAAGCTGAAACGGGAACTCTTCAGGCAATTCAAATTCGAAAATATCATAGGCATATCCGACGGCATCAAGCAGGTGCTCCAAAAGATCGAGAAAGTGGCCCCGCGCGACCTGCCGGTGCTGATCATAGGCGAATCCGGAACGGGGAAAGAGCTTGTGTCGCAGGCAATACATTATAATTCGCCAAGAAGAGAACATCCATTCATAGCTATTAACTGCGGCGCTCTTCCCCAGTCGCTGCTGGAGAGCGAGCTTTTCGGCTACAGAAAAGGCGCATTCACAGGAGCAACCGGAGACAGGGCCGGACTTATCGAACTCGCAGACGGGGGAACTCTTTTCCTCGACGAAGTCGTCAACCTGACGCAGGAGGTGCAAAAAGCGCTCCTTAGGTTCCTGCAGGAGAAAGAATTCAGGCGGCTTGGCGACGGCAAGACGATAAGTGTGGATGTAAGGGTGATTTCCGCGACAAATACGGACCCCCGGAAGGCCATCAATGATGGCTCATTCCGCGAGGACCTTTACTACCGACTGAATGGAATTACAATCCCCATTCCTCCTCTGAGGGAGAGAATCGCTGATATACCCCTTCTTGTCGCTTTTTTCGTCTCAACTCACAATAAGAAATTCGCCACCGATTTTGCCGGTTTTACCTCCGATGCGATGGAACATCTTCTCCGATATTACTGGCCGGGGAACGTCAGGGAACTTGGAAACGTGGTAGAGGCCGCCCTTGCGCTCTCCAGCGGGCGTTATGTAGACAGCGATACGGTCAGACAATTTGTCGGGGTGACAGATGCCGGGGAAGAGTCTGGCGCGCCTGGAGATTTCCAGGAGGCGCTCGCTCGTTTCGAGAAGGAGTATTTTACAGCTCTTCTTAAGCAGTGCCGCGGGAACGTCGAGGACGGGGCGAGAAAAGCAGGCATCAACATAGTGACCCTTTACCGCAAAATCAAGAAATACAATATAAAGAGGGATGAAACGTAGCCCGCCGGCTAATAGTTCCTCCCGTATGTGATTCTCGGCCATCATTCATAGATCCTGTCTTAAAATGCAGCTTCTTTGAAATTGCTCCTGTAGCCGTCATTCGATTTTGAGATAGGCCCCATTTGCATTTCTGCAACTTTCTTTCATATCTGCAAATCTGCCCGGATTAACAATACAAAAAAGTGATTTTTTCCGGTTTAACAACTTCCTGTATTTTCTCAAACGCAAGAAGAAAATCGAAAAAGTCCGTGCTTGCAGTTCATGCAAGCTTGAATCTCCCTGTTTATAAAGAACGAATTTAGCTTAATAATGCAGGCATACTGATTGCTACGTTCTATCAGATTTGAAATGATCCGAATGGGTGTCTGGAAGAATGCAAAAATGAAAGGAGATTTACTGTGATGAATAGCACTAAAGGCTGGTGGGTTACGGCATCTGGAATGGGGCTTAACCTTGCGCTGGGAGTTCTGTATGCATGGAGCGTCTTCGCCAAACAGCTGACTGAAGCTGCGGACAAGGGGGGTTTCGGATGGACCAAGACAGAGGCCTCTATCCCCTATACCGTTGCGATTGCCTGCTTTGCTCTAATGATGGTGCCGGCCGGGAGGCTCCAGGACAAGATCGGTCCGCGGATGGTGGCCAGCATGGGAGCTGTTTTTACGGCCGCGGGACTCGTATTTACCAGCTTTGCAAGCGCCGGCAACATCCTCCCTGCGGTGATCGGTTTCGGTGTTCTGGCGGGTACCGGTTTCGGCCTCGGCTATTCCGCGGCGACCCCTGCCGCTGTCAAATGGTTTCCTTCCGAGAAGAAGGGATTGATTACGGGGATCGTTGTTAGCGGATTCGGTCTCG
>JBAIXS010000114.1:0-3018 GCA_037916395.1 Candidatus Sulfobium mesophilum | reverse complement strand
GAGCGTGACATCTGACCACCACAAAATGATTTTCGCAGCAGGACCACATTCTCTCTCATTCTCGCTTCGCTCCGAGGCACCGGCGCGCCCGCAACGGGCAATACGCGCCGCTGAAACCGTTCGAATGCATCCCCGCCCAAATTTATGGTTGATTTTGGTTTCGTGTCGAACTTAATAGGAAAAAGAGTCTTTCATCCCTTTGAGACAGGCAGACTGATTCCGGGGACTTAGTCCTTCTATCAGTGTATTTTTTTAAGCAGCCAGGCCATGTTCTGCCCCAAAATTTTCATTGTCTGGATTCCCTCGCTGTCGTTTTTGACCTCGCCGGGCTCTCTTCCGATGCCGATATTCCAGTAGCTTGAACCGGGTATGATCATCTGACTGATGAGAAAGAAATAATTGAGGGAGCTGAAAACATGGGCGGCGCCTGCCCGCCGCACGGCAACTATGCCTGCTCCGACTTTTCGTTTGTACATATCGCCGTTGGCGCGAGAGACCATGCCGCTACGTTCAATCAGCGCCTTCATGGCTGCGCTTACGTCGGCGAAATATGTGGGAGAGCCGAGCAGGATGCCGTCGGCTTCGATCATCTTTTCTATGCATTCATTGAGAATGTCGTCCCCCACAGCGCAGCGCCGGTCTTTGTTCTTGAAACACTGATAGCATGCAATGCATCCTTTAATCGGCTTGCCCGCAAGATCATAGACCTCTGTTTCGATGCCTTCGATGATGAGTTCGCGAAGCACGGTATTGATCAGCATTGCCGTGTTACCCTGCTTTCTGGAACTTCCGTTAAACGCGATTACCTTTGCCATACCGTTTACAAAACCTCAGATGATAGTTACGATTCAGAGGTGAAGAATTTACTGCCCAACACTATATGCCTGTCTTTGGAGACCGTTATTAACCGGTCTCTCTGCCATTGTCCCAGCACCCTGGTGACCGTTTCCCGGGTCAAACCTGTCATATCGGCCATTTCCTGATGCGTCAGCTTCATGTTGATGATCGTCCCTTCGGCGGTCTTTTCCCCGTTTTCCCCTGAAAGAATGGAGAAAAGCATCTTCATCCTCTGGGGCGCCTCCCTGAAATTCAGGATATGGATCCGCTTCCATGCCTCCCTGAGTCGTGAACTAAGAATGCGCAGCAGGTTTCTAAGTACCTTGGCCTGGCTGTAAAGCAGCGCGTAGAAATTATCCTTTGAGACGATGGCTATCAGAGAGTCTTCCATAGCCATCACTGCGGCGCTTGAAGTCTTGCCGTCGATCAGGGAAAGTTCCCCGAAAAACATCTCTGCCTGATGTATGGCCAGTATAATCTCCTTTCCGTCCTCGGTCGTCTGGACGACCTTAACTTTCCCCCATAAAATTATGTACATGTAGTCGTTCGTTTCTTCCTCGAGGAGGATCGTCTCGTTTCTCGAGAATTCCTTTACGGCTATCCTGGTGCTGATCTGAATCAATTCCTCCTCGGTGAGAGAAGAGAAGAGCTCGATATTCTTCAGAAATTCGATCTTTACATTTTCCATGATTGTTATTAAAAGGTTACCGCAAAGATACCGGAAATGTAAACGCTGGGGGCCATATACCTAATTCTTGTGATTTAAATTACATCAATCTTTCCTTCCTGTTGTGTAATCTGAAGGCTAGTAGCGGAGTCAGCAGAGCCTGACAGAGGGTCTCCGGGCAGCAGGCGCGGGGCATTCGGCAATCAGCAATATAGAGAAATGGCAGGGGAATATGAAAAAAAATGATTTTTTCCAGAATGATATGGGAGAGGGTGACGGATGCTGTACTGTAGTTTGTAACGAAGGACCGGATCTTTCGGAAATACTGGAGGCTGATGCTGCCCTGGAGGACAGCGAGCTTTCTGAAGACGACGAAGCCTATCTTTCCGTAGTCGAAACGGAAATTGAAGAGAACTTTGAGGAAGTTGAAGCCGGCGTATTGGAAGGCAGCGGCGAGAGTCTTGTTCAAAAGTATTTCCATTCGTTAGGTGATATTCGCGTGCTGACAAAGGAGCAGGAGGCTGCGCTTGCAAAGAGGATAGAGGAAGGAAAAAAATGCATCAGCGAGATTGTGCGAACCCTTCCTTTATACAGCAAGATCGAGGCAGGACTTCATATGCCTCAGGATGAAAAGAACGCCAAGGCCATGGAACTCTGCATGGAAGTCCTGGAAGGTCTCATGGAGAGGACTATAAATGCCAGGGGATTGGTCGCAAAACGGGTTTATTCTTCAGATAAAAAAGAGGTAAGCGATGAAACGCATGCAGCGGTGAGTGCGGAGGTGCTGAACGAGTACATCCTGCCTCATTCGAAGGCCCAGCTCGACATGACCGAATTAAGGGCGAAGTGGGAAACCATCGCCGGCGCCAGGGAAGCGATAGCCGAGGCGCGAAATGAGTTGATCACAAGAAACCTGAGGCTGGTAATCAAGGTTGCCAAGCATTATACCGGCAGGGGGATGCCCCTTCTGGACCTTATTCAGGAGGGCAATATCGGCTTAATGAAGGCGGTAGAGCGGTTCAAATATCAGATGGGCTTCAAGTTCAGCACCTATGCAACGTGGTGGATAAAACAGGCGATCTCCCGAGCGCTCATCGATCAGTCAAAGACTATAAGGGTGCCTGTTCACATAATGGAGTTTCATAACAAGGTCATTCGGGCGGCAGAGGAGTTGAAACAGGAGCACGGGAGGGAGCCCGGTGTAAGGGAGATTGCAAAAAAAATGGGTATGCCTCTTAAGAAGGTTGAAGAGGTTTATAAGGCGATACAAACGCCGGTAGCCCTTCAGACGCCAATTGGCGACGAAGATTCACAGCTGGAAGACTTCATTAGTGATGATAGCACCCCATCGCCGGACCTGGATGTAGAGAAGAAGGAGATATCGAGGCATTTGCTGAAGGTCCTGAAGACTCTTTCGCACCGCGAGGAAAAGGTACTGAGAATGAGGTTCGGCATAGGGGTCGACAGGGACCATACTCTCGAAGAGGTTGGGAAGCGGCTTTCAATAACGCGCG
>JBAIXS010000113.1:0-11597 GCA_037916395.1 Candidatus Sulfobium mesophilum | reverse complement strand
AAAAAATGGCGGCAACTTCGGATATATCAAGATCCCGTCCTTTTACCGTGATTTCGAAAAAACGAAAAACGGCGGCGCAGGCCGCAACTGCACTGAAGACGTTCTCAGAGAGCTGAAAAAGATAGAGACGGATAACCTGAGCGGCCTTATCCTTGACCTGAGGAACAACGGGGGCGGCGCCCTAACCGATGCTGTAAAAACCGCCGGCCTTTTTATAAAGACGGGACCTGTTGTTCAGATAAAGGGAAGCGACGGCAAAGTCTCGGTTCTCTCGGATGACGATGCAGACATCAGCTTTACAGGCCCAATTGTAATAATCGTTAATAAATTCAGCGCCTCAGCTTCTGAGATACTTGCCGGGGCACTGCAGGACTATGGACGCGCCATAGTCATCGGCGGAGAACATACCCACGGGAAGGGAACAGTTCAGACTATAATCGACCTTGACAACTTTTTTGCTTATCGCCGCCAAAGTTCAGAGGCCGAGGCTAACAAAGATAGATCTCTGGGGGCGCTGAAGCTCACCATCCAGAAGTTTTACAGGATCACGGGGGAATCTACGCAGTACCGCGGCGTTACCCCTGATGTTGTTCTTCCGGACCGCTTCCAGGGCCTTAAGAGCGGCGAGCAATTCCTCGATTATGCTCTCCCATGGGACACGATACAGCCAGTGCCTTACGAGAAATGGGCCAATGCTGTCACCGACCTTCAGAAACTGCGGGCAAACAGCAGTAAAAGGGTAGATTCCAAAAAAGAATTCGCAGATATCTCTGAACAAAGCAGAATATTACTCGAAAGACAGAAAAATACACTGGAACCCCTTAATATCGATGAGGCTGTCAAGGAGCGGAAGTTGCTGGCGGCTCTGAAGGCGAAACATGACACGAAGGAATCTAACAGCAAAAAAGAGGGTGAAAAGGTGCAGGATGCATCGATTCTTTCGGATGAGGAAAGACAGAAATTATGGATTAAGGAGACCGCAGAAGACCCTTACGTCCAGGAAGCAATCTCGGTTTTAGAGGATGTGATTGCGTCGAAGTCCAAGCCGGCGCCCGGGCCCGAAACGAAACTCGCAAATACGCAGGCGCACTGACTAACCCCTGCAGTCATTTTATCGCCTGCCTATCGAATTGCCGCGTATCCGCCAGGAACTCCCTTCTTGGAGAGAACCAGCTGCCACACATTAAAGAAGCGCGATCTGAATGCCCCGGCAAAACATTGAAGGTAGTATCTCCACATCCGATGAAACCTCTCGTCATAGCTGCTTTTGAGTTCATGCCAGTTCTTCTCGAAGTTATTGAGCCACGCGCATAGCGTGTTATCATAGTGCGTTCCGAAATTATGCAGGTCTTCCATGACAAATAAACCTTCCAGCGAGTCCGCGATCTGTTTTATTGAAGGAAGCATTGAGTTCGGGAAAATGTACTTGTCCACCCAGATGTCTCCAGTAATCTCCGACCGGTTGTTGCCTATGGTGTGTAACAGAAAAAGCCCATCATCCTTCAGGCTTTTATGAACAATCTCCATGTAATGCCGGTAATTCTTATATCCCACATGCTCAATCATGCCGACCGATACTACATGGTCAAATTTTCCGCTTATGTCCCTGTAATCGAGCAGTCTGATCTCTACTTCCAGGCCGCGGCAGTTTTCCCTTGCCAGTTTCGCCTGTTCCTCAGAGACGGTTACACCGAGCGCGCTTACCCCATATTTTTCGGAGGCGTATTTGATAAGACTTCCCCATCCGCATCCTATATCAAGGATTCTGTCTCCGGCACGCAACCCCAACTTCCTGCATATCAGGTCGAGTTTTGCCTCCTGCGCATCGTCCAGGTTCTGCGCATCTTTCCAGTAACCACAGCTGTAGACCATCCTCTTATCCAGCATTTTTTTATACAATTCATTCCCAACATCATAATGTTTCCTGCCTATAGTGAAGGCATTGCTCTTTCTTGAGGCATTAAGGATTACTGTCCTGAAAAGGTAAAGAAGCATTTTCCAGTTCTTCTTCACTTTTTCTTCAGGATAAGTCGGAAGAAGCCTGAAAAAGAATTTATCCAGGTTCTCACAGTCCCACCACCCTTCCATATATGACTCCCCCAGGCCGAGACTGCCGTCTTTGAGTACCCTCGGATAAAACCGGTTATCCCTGACTCTTATGTCCCAGGGGTTATCGCCGTTAATGACAATTCCGGCCTGAAGCAGTATTTCTCCGACCGCAGCCTTCAATGTGGCAATACCTGCGGAAGCCAGGCCGGAGTTCCTCCTCATCGAAGAATCCGCCATTCTGACTGTCCTGTTCATCTCTTAATCCCCTCACCTTGATTAAAATGTAAACCGGATGTAATCCGCTCGTATATGTATTCTTATTTTTAGTAGTTCCTCGATCGCTCCATTTCCGTCATGAACTGTGGTTCTAATAATACCATCTTCATGTCTGATTTCAAGCGCGGAGTTCTTAAAATACCGGAACTCGAAAACATAGAGGCGCAACTATTTTGTGATCCACTGAGTGCCGCAGACATACTGAAAATCACAGAAAACACAGGTCTCTTTCTTCTTTCCGGCGGACATGAACGGCGTTTGACAGTCAACAATTTCCGCAAGCAATTTTAAAATTATGTTTTTTAATATTCTAAAACTATCTTCCGAAGGCCGGCCGTCAAAGATCCGAAGCTCCATGTCTTCGTTTATCAAGGCCCGTCCCAGAAGCAAAAAAATGCCATCCAGTTCTTCTATCCTTAAATGATACTTTTCGGAATAAAGCATCAGGTAAAACGGAAGCTGCAGACTGCCTATTGCATCGGGCCAGGTATCTCTCACATCAGGGTCAAGCTTTCCAAAAGCTATCTTCAGTCGCTCCTTACTTGAACCTGTCTTATAGTCCACTATGCAGGTCTTTTCACCTCTCTTTTCTATGCTGTCCAGCCTCCCCTTCAGATTAAAGCCGTCGAGTCTGACCTCGATGGCTTCCTCGACCTCCAGAACGGCAAGTTCACTTTTTCCAAGAAGCGGAATGTAGTAGTTCTTAAGGAGCTCAGACATGCGTTTCTTTATCTGTCTCTTAAGAAGGTAGATGGCGCCGGCGGGGTCTTTGCCATATTCCTCCCTAAAGATGGTCTCCACAAGAAAATCCATTTCTCCTGCCGCAAGATCGGCCTCTTTTAACGGTCTGCCTCTTCTGGTCAGGAAAAATCGTCTCAGAATATTATGGACGAAACTGCCAAGATCGTCTCTGCCGATGTCCCCCGTAATCTCATCTCTGGGCCTCAGGCCAAGAACCCTCGCATAGTAGAACTGGGCAGGGCATTTGAGATATTGATTAAGAGCAGTGGCGTTATAGTGGTAGCCTTTGAGAAAGGAAACTATCTGTTCGGTCTTTGAAATAGGCTCGGGGACCTTGTTTATGAGTTTTACCCGGTACTGAACTGTGCTGATGTAAGGCGCCGACTTAGCCTCTTTATCATTCTTCTGCTTCGCCCACAAAAGCTTTTCCACAAACCTCGAAGGTTCCTTTCTGTCGTTTGAAATGAAGAACAGATGGACGTCCTTAGCCCCGGCCAGAAGCGAATCAAAGTAGTACGCGGCGAGTCTGTCTCTGTCGACATACGTCGGCAACCCCAGTATCTGCCGCGCCTTCAAAGGCAACAGCGTTTCTTCCTTGCTCGTATCGGGAAGTATCTCCTCGTTGGCATCGAGGACAAACACCTTGTCGAACATAAGGTTTCTGGTTTCAAGAAATCCAAGAACCTGCAGACCCTTAAGAGGCGTTCCGGCAAACGGCGCGTGGCAGGTCAAGATATATCTTCTGAAGAAAATGAAATAACTGGATCTTTCCCTGAAGGCGATGTCCTTCATGAACGACCCCGGCAGCAGTTCAAGAGACTTGACGAAGGACTCGGCAAAAGGATAAAAGAGGGGATGAAGCCTCGCAGTGCTTTCGTTAAGGATATAAACCAGAAGATCAATGCACTTTCCCGCAAAATCGGCAATGTTGTCGAAGGATAAGAATCTTTCAATAGTGTTTCCGTGAATAGTTTTCAGATGCTCCTTCAGACCCTCTTCAGTGATGTCCTCTCCGCTGCCCGTGAGCTTCACCCATACATCCCTAAAGAGGCTTCCTTTGCCTTCTATCTCGGCCAGGGGTACAAAGATCTTTGCCTTGTTTTTTAGAAGTTCCTCCTCGACCGCATGAAAAAGTATCCTCGTGGTTTCTGATTTTCCCCTGTAATAAATGTTTTTAGTGTAAGGGTGAAGTACGAACTTGAGATAATCCGGGATATAGACCCGGTCACCGTCCATGGAATTCAGCATATCCATAAGGCTGTTCATAAAGCCGAAAAGAGGGGTTCGCTGAAGCGGATAGCCCAAGGAGATATTATAGGAGTCCTCAGAAAAGCCACACAGCCCCTGCCGAAGGAGAGGGAAAAGGGTTTCAGAAGACGGAAGGACTATCACGGACTTGTCGTCCATAGGGTCGCCTGCCTCAATATGCGTCTCAAGAATCTTTCCAAGCGCCAGAATCTGCCCGTGCGTATCCGGGCTGCTGTGGAAGTGGACAACAGGTTTTACAGCCTCCGCCCTGCGGCCCTTATAAGAGATGCCAAGGCCTTTGAGTGTTTCTCCCAGTCCTTCGCCGTCCTGAAAAACAAAGACAGCATTATCGCTTGTGAGGAGTTTTCGAAAAAGTACTTTTTCTGCCTGGGTAAGAGCGAAGAAGCCAGCCACCACAATCTTCTCATATTTACTAATATTACTGCCGCCGATATGCCCGACTGCCATCCGGTATCTCATGGAACGGCTGTAAAGGCCAAGCTCTCCGACTTGGGAGTAGAACTTTTCATAGAAGTAAGACAGTGACTGCAGCCTTTCTTTTGTCGCTTCCGGCAGCCCCTCCGTTATGAGCGTCTGCACTTCCCTGACCATCAGATGACTGATACCTTCTATGTGGAGCTCCTCGATATCGCGATATATCTTCAGTCCGAGGGAAAAGAAACTGTCGGGTGTCATAAACCCTTTTCCGCCGATAGGCGCGGGACTTTTAATATGAATGTCATAAAGGATTGCCACTGCGTCAACCGCTTCAAGCTGCCTGCCTGAACTGAGTTCATCACAAATGGAATTTATGAACTCGTCCATAGAAAACACTTTAGGAGGGATAAAACTCGATCCGATTCTGGAGGCCAAAGCCTTTCTCAAAAAATGAGATGGCCTCCTGCCTGGAAAAACCACCAGAGACGATGAATAGTCCTTTTCCTTCCCTTCGAGATGGGTAAGTACCTCTTCTATAAGACTCTCTCCCTGCGGGACCACAATGGCAGTCATTGCACCTTCACCACTTCTCCGAGATCAACGAATGCAATCATGCCCCTGACTTCCTTTTCCGGGTAAACCTCCGCAAGTATTCTCATGTAATTTCTGACCTGACTTTTGTATTCATGCATTGAGCCCTTGTCGCTGCCGGTCTTGTAATCGATAACAGTCACGCCGCCGGGGTCTATTACTACACGGTCCATTCTGAAAAGCCTGCCGCCGGCATCGCTGTATTCCTGCTCTTTTCTGATCTGTCTGCCAGGGGCTTCCCTGAAATAACATGCCAGTTCGGAAATATTCAGCAAGCTCCTGATGCAGGTTTCAATCTCTTCTTCGCAATAGTCAGCCCCTGTGGCATCCCGGGCCCTCATTATCCCTTTCTTTATATCAGTCTTATCGCCCTCATCAATGTAATCAATGTAAGACAGCGCCGTATGGATAAAATCCCCCCGCCGCTTCTCCCCCATTTTCATGGACCCCCCGGGAACGGCTGAGAAAGCAAACTGCCGATGCTGGTGAAGAAGGGGTAACGACACCGGGGTAAGAGAACCGCCGGCCTTTCTCTCAATTATTTTAGACGCACGTGATGAAGGAGAAAATTCATCAGAAGGCAGAAGCACAAAGGGGAATTCCGCATCCCTGCTTTTCACACCGATCACATACAGCTCACTTTCGGGCCTGGTGAATCCAACATAAAGGCTGTTTAGCCTGTTCACCATCTCCTTCATCCTCTCTTTTTCGTAGAGTTCCTGCAGGGCCTTATCATGCGCTGCCGCCGGCTTGCTCAGTTTCAGAAGACAGACTGTATCGCCGTTGTCCTCGACGATGAATTCAAGCCCCCTGTTTATCATTCCGTAAAGCAGAACAATCGTAACGGGGAAACCGAGTCCTTTTGCCTTATGGATTGTCATGACTTGTACCGCATTCGTTTTCGCCGGCACAGCCATTTCCCATTCTTTTCCGTTTTCGTCTTCCAGCGCCGTGGAGAGGAAATCCTTGATGCTGTTAAATCCTCCTCCTTCGAACTCCTTCACGACCTCCAGAATCTTGACAAGGGCCGCCTCCTCATCCGCTAAATTTTCAAATACCCGGAAGAGAGCGTATATTTCCGTGAGAAGGTCATAAACGGGAAGAAAACCGACTGCTTTAAAAAGTCCTTCGAAATATCGCGCCCAAACGTGACCGAACGCCTCCTGAAAAGCCTTGTAAAGCGGATGATTCATCCGGTGCTGAAAACAAAACTCCCTGAGTCTTCCAATATCAATGTCAGGGTATTCTTTCGCCGCAGCCTCCGTAAAAACATTGCCCAGGATGAAGGTGCCAAAGGAGAGGTCGTCGGTCGGTGAGTCCAGAAAATTCATGAGCGCCACAATCTCTCCCGTTATCCGTCGCCTTCTCACATCGAGGCTGCTATAGGAAATGAAATCTATGTCCTTTTCGTTAAGCCAGGCGGTAACATTCACCGCATCCTCGTTCGTCTGTGTCAGCACCGCGATATCCTTGTAGTCGTATCCGCGCCTTACAAGTTCCCCGATGAGATCCTGGACCCGCACCCTCTCCGGAGGCTCATCTTCGTCTCTATCAAGAAGAACCGTTTCCGCATGACCATCGTCCTTCTCTCCCTCTCTGGGGTTCTGTATATATTCTGTAAGCCCGCTTCTTCTGCCGGCGTCTCCGTATTGCTCATTACGGGCAAGATTATACTTAAAGACCCTCTCGCTGAACTCCAGAATCATCTTTTTGCTTCTGTAGTTGGTGGACAGCTCTCTTACGATATGTTTAGCGGACGGGAAAGGGTTATACGTTTCGAGCCTTTTCATGATAGTGTAATCTGCGTCCCTGAATCCGTATATTGCCTGCTTAGTGTCACCAACCGTCAGAAGACTTCCTCCCTGAGAGAGCGAGTTTTCAATCAGCGGAAGAAGATTTCGCCACTGTATCGGTGAAGTATCCTGAAACTCATCAATGAGGAAGTGAAATATCGTCTCGCCAAGCCTGAAATAGACATCGGGGACGATCGCAGTGTCAAGGTATCCCGCCAGGTGCATATTAATGTCTTCGATGAAGACCTTGCCCTGTTGCCTCTTGACTGTCTCGACGGTCTCGCTAAGTGACTGAAAGGCTTTTACATATGGCATGCACCGCGAGCGGACAAACATTACGGCAAAAAGGTGGACAAGTTCTTCGGTCTCCTTCCAGAGAAACAATACTTTGTTGTATGAGGCCTGCTCCCGGCCGCTTCCCTTTTTGACCTTTCCGACCGGCGGATTGGTAAATCCCTTGTAAATCAGATCCGGAAAGTTGTTTTCCCTGACAAGCTGTAATACCGTCTTAAAAGAGGAATTGCCATGCCTACTTAGTGAAGATCCTTCAATTTCTTTTTCGATCTTTTCAACGCAGACTCTTATCTGCTCCTTTATCTTGAAGATATTTCCGGCGTGGTCCTCAACTTCGGGCTTCTTTCCCGATGAGGCAAGCTTCTTATAAATCTTTTTTACCTGATCGAGAAGGACCTCTGATGGATCCCACAGATAGGATTCACCCACCCTCTTCTGTTCAAGCAGAAAATCTACGATATCCTCAAGAAAAGCAGCCTCACGGGTCCCTTCTCTGACGTTTCGCATGAACAGGTCAAAAGAGTATTCCATAAGGGAGTCCGTGCTCATCAGCACTTCGAAATCCGGGTTGTACCCGAAGTCTATGGCAGACGCTTTAAAGACTGACGTCATAAAACTGTCAATTGTCCTTACCTGGAAGTCAGAATAATTATCCAGAATTTCATCTATAAGGCGGCCCGCCTTGTCGATAACCTGCCCTTAACTGATGGAAAGAATCCCTGAAAGCTCAGACAGCTCGGCAGGAGATCTGAAATAGATCAATTTCAGCCACATGAGTATTCGTTCTTTCATTTCCCGCGCTGCGTTGTTCGAAAAAGTTATAGCAAGGATATTCCTGAGCCTGTTGCAGGGTATTTCCTCGGATAAAATAAACTGAACGAACCTTTCGGTAAGAGTGCGGGTCTTGCCTGAACCGGCAGAGGCCTTTAGCACCGTAAAATGCGGAAAATATATGTCTTTGTCTTTTTGCAGGATCCCGGCCATGATGCGTTATCTAAGCTTACCACAAAGATGCCCGCCTCAGCGGCGCGCCAGGGACCTAGATTCGTTCGAGCGTCTTCATAAGCGCCTCGGCCTTCTTCAAACTTTCCATGTATTCGCGTTCCGGATCCGAATCGGCAACTATGCCTGCGCCTGCCTGTATGAAAGCTTTTCCTTCCTTCACGACAAAAGTCCTGATCACTATATTAAGGTCCATGGTGCCG
The DNA here is from genome assembly GCA_037916395.1 of Candidatus Sulfobium mesophilum. GTDB lineage: Bacteria > Nitrospirota > Thermodesulfovibrionia > Thermodesulfovibrionales > UBA6898 > Sulfobium > Sulfobium mesophilum_A. The sequence goes on along the minus strand of JBAIXS010000113.1, from coordinate 2,962 downwards.
TTAAAGCCGACATATCCTATCGAGCCCGTGTAAGGTCCTCTTCGGAACGGCTCCAGTTCATCTATTATCTCCATGCATCTGACCTTCGGCACGCCGGTTATTGTACCTCCCGGAAATGTCGCCCTTATAACGTCAAAGCAATCCTTGCCGGCAGCCAGTTTTCCCCTTACATTAGAGACTATGTGCATGACATGCGAGTAATCCTCCGTCACCATAAGCTCGTCAACCATGACGCTGCCGTAATCGGAGACCTTTCCGATATCGTTTCTTTCGAGGTCTATCAGCATTATATGCTCGGCCCGCTCTTTTTCATTAAGAAGAAGTTCCGTGCGCATCACCTCGTCTTCCATGGAATTGCTGCCCCTCGGTCTCGTTCCGGCTATCGGTCTGGTGTCGATCATTCCTCCGCAGACCCTGACAAGTCGTTCAGGAGAAGAACTCGCGATCTGGTAGTCGCCGAAATCTATATAGGAAGCAAAAGGCGAAGGGTTGATCTCCCTTAGAACGCCGTATATCTGCCAGGGGTCTCTTTGACCTATATTAGCGCTCAGACGGAGCGAAAGGTTCGCCTGAAAAATATCCCCTGCCGCGATATATGCCTTCGCCTTTTTCACCATCTCGACATAACGGTCCTTCCCGGTATCATGCATCAGTTTTATTGGAGAGGCACCACAAGGCGGCATTACAGGTGATTGCATGCCCGAAGAGCCGCCTTTTTTGATTTTTGCCTCAATCCGTTCAAGAACTTCTTCGGCATCTGCTATGCATCGGGCCTTGTCCCTGCAGATTTCCGAATACCCGAGGGTTGTTTCCCTCACGCCAGGGCAGACAATTATCCAGCATTTGCGCATGACGTGGTCAAAAGCCACAAGTCTGTCAATCATAAAAAAATGCGCATCAGGAAGATTCAGGTCATCTTTTGTGGTCCTGGGAAGATGTTCGAGGTAGTGCACAAAATCATAACTGAGAATGCCCGCGGCACCCCCTTGAAAAGGAGGCAAGCCATCAGCGGAACTCTGCCTGTAGCCTTCGAGCAATTCTCGCAATCTAGGCAGCGGCTTTCTTGAGGATATTGTATGTCTGCCCTCGAATTCGATCTCGACGGCGCCGTCTTTGACTTTAAATATCAGGTAGGGCTCTATACATATAAAGGAATATTTCGCGGTCTGAAGTGATCCTCTGACGCTTTCCAGAAGCAGGCTGTTTTTTGCCCGCAGTCTGCTGTATACAGCTTCGGGACTCTCATAAAGTATCTCTTTGAATATGGGCGGTAAAGTATCGTTACTCATTGTGGCAGGAAATATCTAGGCGGATTGCATTTCAGATGTGATAAGTTCAATCGCTTTAACCGGATCGGGCTGGTTCAATATGGCCCTTCCCATAACGATATAATCCGACCCCTCCCTAAGTGCGTCTCTTGGCGTCATCGTCCTCATCTGATCGTCGAGGGGCGCCCACGAAGGTCTGATGCCGGGTGTCACGATGAGAAATCCCCTTCCACAATGACCTCTCACCATGGCGGCCTCTTTTGCGGAGGCGACAACCCCATCCAGTCCTGCCTTCAGCGCCAGGCCGGAGAGGTGCCTCACGTGGGTATTCATACTATGCTGAATGCCTATCTCATCCCTGAGGACTTCCCGGGACATGCTTGTAAGAACGGTCACCGCAAGAATTCTCGGCCTGTTGAGGTTCTCCTTTAGACAGACATTTATAACATCATCTCTGCATTTTTTCATCATGTCCAGCCCCCCGGATGCATGGACATTGAACATGAAAACCCCCATTCTGGCAGCACAGATGCCGGCCCTCGAAACAGTAGTCGGGATGTCGTGGAACTTGAGGTCGAGAAAAACTTTTCTTTCCCTGCTGTGAATTTCTCGAACGATGGACGGTCCAGCAGCCGAAAATAATTCAAGTCCAACTTTAAACATCATTATATATGGGCTGAATTTATCGATAAGTTCTAGTGCATAATCGACATCATCAACATCGAGGGCAAGGATTAATTTGTCATTGATCTGCATATGTCATATTCCTTGATATGATACTCTAATAATGCCAGTGCAACTATCCGTAAATAGAAGAAAATAGCCTAACGGATGAAAGAGCAAATATCTGTCAGATTTTCGGAAGGACAATGCCTTTTTGAGCCTGATATTTGCCCTTCTTGTCGGCATACGAAGTCTCACAGAGGTCCTTGGCCTCAAGAAAGACGATCTGCGCAATCCCCTCATTAGCATAAAGTCTCACCGGGAATGGAGAGGTGTTGGAAACTGAAATTGTGATATTGCCCTCCCATTCAGGTTCCAGTGGAGTAATGTTGACGATGACCCCTGACCTTGCGTAGGTGGACTTCCCGAAACATAGGACCAGGGTTTCCCTCGGTATCCTGAGATATTCAAGGGATCTGCAGATCACATATGAATTGGCCGGAATTTCACAAATGTCGCCCCTGTAATCACGAAACTGAGAGTCATGAGAGTTCTTGGGGTCGATAATTCCGCCGCCTGGACTAGGCATCTTGAATTCGTCGGATATCCGGATATCGTAGCCGTAGGAACTGACTCCAAAGGATATCACGCCCTTTCTCACCTGCTCATGATTGAAGGGTTCAATCATGCCCTTCCTCGCCATATCTATTATCCAGCGGTCGTTTTTGACCATAGTTCAGAGATATGACTCGTAGGGATTTTGCTCGAAGGTCTCCTTGATAAGTCTCAGGGACTCTTCGGCGATGTCCTGGTCCACCTTCTGAAGGGCGAAGCCTGCATGAACCAGGACATAATCTCCTATGCCGACCTCCTCCGGAAGGAGCATCAGGTTAATGTCCCTGCGTGCACCGTAGACATCAACTGTGGCGATCATGTTGTCGATTTTGACGATCTTTGATGGGATAGCCAAACACATGGGTATATTATACAAGATTGCGGGCAGGAGGATATAGAAGTTTTTGGGAAAAGGC
>JBAIXS010000112.1:0-9491 GCA_037916395.1 Candidatus Sulfobium mesophilum | reverse complement strand
CCATCGCCCTTTAAAAAACTCAAAGTTTTTTTCTTACATTTCGGTCAAGGTTACCGCGCCGGTAGAGCAGACGCTGGTACACGTCTGGCAGCCTTCGCAAAGGTCAGCCTGCTCGGCAAAGGCTTTTCCGTCCTTCATAACAAAAACACTGACAGGACAGTTATTTACACACTCTTCACAGCCCTCGCATTTTGTTGGATCAACAGAAACAAGATACATGCTCACTCCTCCTTTGAGTCATTAACCAGAAAACCTGGTTTTCTTAATTATAAATAAAACGCTTTATAAAATCCAGCCCTTATTCGTGGAATCCGCCCTCTTCCCTGACGGACACAGCTACCTTGTATAAAACCGTAAGGACAAGGAAGCCGATAGCCCAGACGCCCATAGTAATCATCGCTTCCGGGGCAGTAGGCCAATACTCTGTGATGCCCTCGAACATATTGGGGACAAACCCGCCTATGACCAATCCGAAACCCTTGTCTATCCAAAGAGAGATGAAAAGGGACGCGCAGGCGACTGCAAGCAGGTTTTCGTTTCTGCGGAAGCCCGGGAATACCAGAAGAAACAGAGAGACCACCGCAAGGATACTGGATGTCCACATTATCGGCACGAGTTTTTCATGGCCTTCAATGCCCGAGTAAAGATACGTAAACGGACTAATATGACCGGGGATATTGCTATAGAAGGCGGTAAAGAATTCAAGCCCCAGGAGAAAGACATTTGCGAACATGGCATAGGTCACAATCTTTCCGAGTGCCTGGATAGGCTCATAGCCCGGGTCAAATTTGGTGACTTTTCTGACAATCAGCGACAGTATGATCAGCAGCGCCGGGCCGCCTGCAAAAGCTGATGCGAGAAACCGGGCCGCCATAACAGCTGTTAGCCAAAAATGCCTTCCCGGGATACCGGCATAAAGGAACGCCGTCACAGTATGGATGCTGACCGCCCAGGGGACGGATAAATATATAAGGGGCTTCACCCACTGCGGCGGGTGCACACCCTTGCGGTCTGCGCCGAGAGTTGTCCAGCCGATAACAATATTAAGAGCAAGATAACCGGCCAAAACCACGGAGTCCCATAACATGACGGAGTTTGGCGTGGGATGAAGTATAACGTTCATGATCCTCATCGGCTGCCCCATGTCACAAAAGATAAAGAGGATGCACATGATAACCGCCGAAACCGCAAGAAATTCACCCAGTATCACTATCTTTCCGAACTTCTTGAAATCATGGAGATAGTAGGGTATGACAAGCATCACCGCGGAGGCGGCAACGCCGACCAGGAAGGTAAACTGCCCGATATAGAGGCCCCACGATACATCGCGGCTCAAACCGGTGATGCCCAACCCATAAGTGAACTGCCTCAGGTACTGGAGAACGCCTATGCCTATGACTACAAGCAACGCACCTATCCACAGCCAATATCTTTTGCTTCCGACAAGAGCTTTCTCGAGCATTATTCCTTACCTCCTATCACATAGTAAATACTTGGCTGCGTTCCCAGTTCGGGTTTTCGCCTGATAGTATACGTCGATGCTATGACCTTTCTAACCTCGGAATTCGGATCGGAAAGATCGCCGAAGGCTATCGCCCCGTTTGATGCCTCCACGCACGCCGGCAACTGACCTACAGCCAGCCGTTCGTAACACATGGTGCATTTTTCGACAACGCCGATCATCCGTGTGGGAAACTGCTTATTCTCCTTTTTGATGAAAGGCCTGGGGTCGCGGTAGTTGAAGCTCCTGGCCCCGAACGGGCAGGCTGCCATGCAGAACCTGCAGCCGATGCAACGGTGCATGTCCTGCATTACTATGCCGTCTTTGCGTTTATAGGTTGCCTTAGTGGGACAGACTCTGACGCATGCAGGCTGTTCGCAGTGGTTACAGAAAAGAAGGAAGTTTTTTTCCTTCATCTCCTTATTCATATATTCGTCTTCTGTGGCCGTGGGGAACGTGCGTTCGTAGTTGTCCTTCCAGATCCACTTCACTTCGTCCTTGGGGTTGCCAAAATCAGGGACGTTGTGGATGTTGTGGCAGGCATCAATGCACTTTTGATAATCTTCAGGCGTCTTAAGCTTGCTCACATCGACAACAAAACCCCACCGCTTGGCAGTCAGCGACCTCGGATCCGGACGCGTCTGAGTCGCCTCAAGCATCTTTCCTCCGACGCTATTAAGTACGGCAGGGACGCCGATTCCAAGGACAGTCGAAACTCCAGCTAATCTTAAAAATTGTCTTCTGTTCATGCTCATGACTCTTTCTCCTTCGGCGCGATATGGCAACTGAAGCAGTACGGTTTCACCCCTACGTAGTTGTGGCATTTATCGCAGAAGTCTTTCTTGTTAGAATGGCAATTCAAGCATGTGTTCTGAAGGCTCATGTTAAAACTCTTGCCCTCGGAATTCACATAAATGCGATCGCCGTTTCGGACAACCGAGTCGCGCCACTGGTTGAGCATCTGCATGTGTTCAGCTCTCATAAACGCCTTCGGTTCAACGCATTCCTTCTTCCCGTGCTCTTTTTCCCACTGGAGGATCGCTGGGGTATCGAACTTCAGCTCCGGCTTCGCATTAGCCTTGCCGAGGTTATAATAAAAAGGAAAAGCAAAGATTGCCACGAAGGCTATCACCACGCCAATGACTATCTTTCCTGAGTTCATCTCAGTTGCCCTCCTTTCCCGGCAGGGGTTCGGCACGGAGGTTGGTTTCCCTCTCCTTCTCGCCTTTCATTATCAGGGCATTAGCGACAAGCTCATGGACTCCTGTAACCCTGACGCCGGGGACCCAGTAGTCAACCGCTGCAGACAGCGTGGCGCGGTCGATAGCGCAGATATTGGCAAGCATATTCACTCCGTTCTTCTCCTTTACATGCTTTACCGCGTTGGCCCTCGGGAACCCTCCCCTCATCCTGATCTCTATATTTTCGCCAGCATTGAGGCCGGTCCCGCTTCCGCAGCAGAATGTCTGCTCGCGGATCGTGTTTTCCGGCATTTCATGGAAATGATTGCAGACGTTCTTGATTATGTACCGCGGTTCTTCGAGTAGTCCCATGCCCCTGGAAGTATTGCAGGAGTCATGATAAGTTACGACAAGATCATCATTCCTCGACGGGTCGAGCTTCAGCTTGCCGTGCTTGATAAGGTCCGCAGTAAATTCAGTGATATGAATCATTTTTGTTGACCTTGAATTTTCAAACCTGGTCCCGGTAATGGGCGAGACAGGAACTTCGAGAAAATCAGCCGGCCCGTTCCAGGTGTCCATGTACTGGTGCAGGACACGCCACATATGGCCGCATTCGCCTCCGATTATGTATTTGACCCCAAGCCTTTTGGCTTCCGCATATATCTTGGAATTGAGTCTCTTTGCCATGTCGTTTGAAGTGAAGAAGCCGAAATTCCCGCCTTCAGAGGCGTAAGTAGACCAGGTGTAGTCCAATCCAAGCTCATGGAAGAGCATGAGATAACCCATACAGGTATATGTTCCAGGGTCCGCAAAAAGGTCCCCGGAGGGCGTCACGAAGAGGATTTCGGCGCCTTTTCTGTTAAAAGTGGGGGTGACCTTAATCCCGGTTATCGTCTCTATATCATCAAGCATATATTCGATATTGGAAACGATGGTATGGGGTTCGAGGCCGAGATGGTTACCCTTCATGTAGCAGTTCGCAACAGGCCCGGATATCCAGTCTGTGTTCAGGCCCAGGAGATTGAAGAGCTCTCTTCCCATCATGGTGATCTCTGCCTGGTCTATGCCATAAGGGCAGAACAACGAACACCGGCGGCACTCGGTGCATTGATAGTAGTAATACCATAATTCCTTCAGTACATCGATAGTCAGATCACGTGCGCCCGCCGTCCTGCCGAGCATCTTGCCGGCGGTCGTAAAATACCTGCGGTAGATGGACCTCATAAGTTCGGCTCTGAGGACCGGCATGTTCTTCGGGTCCCCCCCGCCGATAAAGAAGTGGCACTTATCAGCACAGGCCCCGCATCTTACGCATATATCCATAAAAAGCTGGAAAGAGCGGTACTTGCCGAGACGCTCCTTCATGCCATCAAGGAATATCTCCTTCCAGTTCTCGGGAAGCTTCCAGTCCTCATCAACCGGTGACCAGTCACGGGCATTGGGGAATTCAAGTATCTGGAGGTTCTTCCCCTTCGCGCCCCAGCAGAAGTTGCCCGGCTTAAGCTCAGTAGGGACATCCATCCACTCCTTTTGAGGGGGCGTATAATCTATTTTTGAAAGTTCTTCTGGTGTTGGACCCTTTGCCATGTTTACTCCTTTTCTACTGGTAATCCAGCCTTTTTCATTTTGTCCCTGAAGTCGTTTTCATACTCTTCGTAGGTATGGACATGTACCGGATGATCCCACGGATTGATATGTCTTACCTCCCTGCTGTTGTTTGCCATGTTCCTCGTGGGACTAAGGAAAACGCCTCCCATATGCATAAGCTTGCTAAGCGGGAAATAGGCAAGCAAGGTGCTGACGAGGAACAGGTGAACATAAAAGACTGAACCGATGCCCTCCGGAATAACAGGCTTGAAAGAGAGAAGACCCATCACGAGTTCTTTTACTCCCACCACATGCACCTTGGTAAAGTACCTCATAAAAATGCCTGAGATGGCGATGCCGAGTATAAGAAACAGGGGGAAATAATCAGCTGGCAGAGATATATACTTTATCTGGGGCATTAACACTCTTCTTAAAAAAAGAAACGTCACAGCCGCCACCAATATGACGTCAGTAATATAGAGCAGCGGAGCGCCGATCTGCAGGAAACTGTCAAGCCCCTCAATAGCCGTTATCGCAAAGGGCACATCCTGCATAAAGAACCTGAAATGCCTCACAAAAATGATAAGAAACGACCAGTGGAAGGCAAGCCCTCCGAGCCAAAGGAACTTCTCCGACCCGTAAGTGAGTTTGGTACCGGGATACAACTGAGTTTTTGTGTTCCTGAAAAGAGAGCGGAAGAAGAAAACCTCCAGAAACATTCTCGCAAACACGGCCATGGGGGTCGACGGGTTGTCGATCTTATTCGCCTTAATCCACGGTGCAAAAGACTTCATCTGCCCCGCTGTTGTCGGTATGCGGAACGGCACCGGCGATTGCCCCCACTTAAATACGCGGACCACAAATCCTACTATAAAGATCGTGACAGCGATATACGGGACAACAATCCCGAAGATTGGCTGAAGATTCGCCTGTACTCCCGCAAATGCGATCACGACGAGCGCTATTACGGTAAATAAGGGTAGCAAGATTTTCATTGAGATACCTCTTTTTCTTTTGCGTTATCGTCCTTGCCTTTGGTGAGACCGTTTTTCCTCTCCCCGGCCTCTCCAATATCATTAACTCTCTGTAGTAACCTGAAGGTCATGTTCCTCAGTTCGTTGGCCCTGATGTCGTAAAGCTTCTCACGACATTTCATAAACAGGTCGAAAGAGGAAAGCGCCAGGGTATCGATTTTGTCCTCCAGTGAAAGCACTTCCTCGTAAGGCAGGCTCCCCTGAAAGCTCCGTAAAAGTTCCTCCCTGATTACCTTTTTAAGTGAAAAAACGAAAGAAACCGCCTGAGAAGGAGAGAAGTCCTGGACCGCTCTTACCCTGATAATATTGTCCAGAAATTCTGAAAGACTTTCGGAAGTCTGACCGGTAAGTTCATCAAGGATTTTCTCCATCCCCTGATAAATAGTATTTCCGACAGGATTGGTGAAAGGGTTTTTCTGATTTCTCAGGAAAGCCGATGTATCGGCTGGATAGGTTTCCAGTATAAGATCAAACCATTTCTTGAGGATATCGGCTCTTTTTTCCGAGAGGAACTTCTCCAGAGTCATAGGTAGTGTGAGCCAATCCTGAGGATTTTAAGGCTCCTGTATTTCTTGCAGAGGCTCATTCGCGGGTCAAATATCGAGTGTCGTACCTTCTCTTGCATTATTATCAATTACGTCAGAAATTTCTTTCCCCCACCCGCCCGTTAACCGGGATATTGCGAGTGAGAGTACGGCACCCCACCTTTCTTTTTTAAAGGTGAAGTGCCGTTTCAAATGCTGATTTCGCAAAAACTATACGCAGCCGGTAGGCTTTGGAAGACCAGCGTACCTACATGCCTGTTTTGCGGGTCCGGCCGGGTAGAGTTCGTAAAGGTACTTTGTGTTCCCTTTTTCCGGGCCCATGGCCTTTCCGATCTCTTTGACAAGAATCTTGATCATCGGAGCAATCTGATACTGTTTGTAATATTCTCTTAAGAAGTTTATAACTTCCCAGTGAGCATCGGTAAGGGTAAGTCCATCTCCCTTGGCCAGTTCCTCAGCCAATTCCTTGCTCCAGTCATCGAGGTTTATAAGATAACCGTCATCATCAACCTCGATCTGTTTTCCTTTGAAGTCCATAGTCGGCATTTTTGCTTCCCCCTTTCTTCTTTAAAATAGATTTTTCACTCTTTTGAAGGGACCAATTCCCAACAATTCAGGAAAAAACTTTATGACAAAATTGCAAATTGCTATTTAAGAAATCAGGATTTTTTAATCTCACAATTATCAGATCGAGTTATAAAAGGTAATACAGATACCTCCCCCCGGTCAAATAAAAAAAATTTATCGATTAATCACCCTTTCTTATCAATGCCTTAGGCGCAAATACAGCCGATTTTGACCGATTACGGAATAAAAAATATCCGCCGGCCATATTATTTAAAATCATTTTACCAGGCCGTTTTCTTTCAGCCGAAGAAAAAGGAAAACAGGAGAATTACTCCTGCGCCTCGGTTCGCCAAGCCTCTTTCTTCTGCTGTCGTAGGCAAGTTCCACTATTTCGTAGTCCTCATCGGGCACAAGACTCCAGGCCTTTTCCCAGTCGTCACCACACAGCAGTCCGAGGGCATCGACATAGGCATCGCCCAGTGTATGCCCGCAGCGGTCATACACGAAAACAGATCCGCATTCGCACTTGCCGCCTTCAAAGGCGCTTCCGAAACGCGTCTTTATTTCGCCAGGGGCTGAAATCAACCGGCTGCAAAAAGGACATTTCAGAAGGTTGTCATCGATTCTACGGTCGATCATCTATTTCACTTCACCACGAAGTATTATAACAGTTTCCTCAGCAACATTTTGCAGTTTCACTGTCTCGAAATTCCGGTTGCGGTATATCGTTACTTCCGCCTGATCCGCCTGAAGCGCCTCCGCCGATGGGAGAAATTCCCTCAGCGCAAGCCGGCCGGCTGCAAGAAGTGCGTAGTAACGCGCCATCGCGTCAGGATGTTTGAGGTATTCTCCTATCACCGGCGAAGCGCACTGCAGAAGGTCCGGCCTCACTTCGCTTATCCTTGCAACCGCTCCCAGAACACCCCGCCTGAGTATCTCTTCGTCATGGAAGGAAACGATGACCGGCGCAATATCGCAAAAATCGACCGGACTATTCCTCACAATCTCCCCAAGAATTCCGGGAGCGCTCCAGGGGTTATTTCCCGACTCTTCCCTCATCATCCAGAGGATCCTCTGAACCAGGACGCGCACCGAAGCAGAATCGGTTTTTGCCCGTTCACCTGCAATCAGCCCTATCGCCTCAATCGCCCGCCAGCTCACGATGTCTTCCATATCGTAGGTGAGAGAAACCAGCACTCTGAAGATACCCCGGTCACCCTGTGATATATCGAGCAGTCTGCCGAAATCATTGTTTGCCAGATGTGCTATTACTTCATGTTTTACCGCCAAGCCTGTGCTTCCTCCTTTGAAATGCTTCAGCCTTCTTAACAAGGCCGTCAGCCCACTGCGGCGTGCCATAAGCGTGAACGTGAGTGTATGTTGCCAGCACGTTCTTATAACATGCGCCGTCCATTCCCTCCATTATTCCCTGCCCCCTCGTCATACGAAATACAAAGTGCATATCATCTTTGTGAGAACAATCGCTTACCCTTGAATAATGGAACTCATGTCCCTTCAGCAACGTTCCCCTTGCATAAAACGGATTCGCCCGGCTTACACTTACCATAGTGTAGCCATGGGCCTGGGGTTTCCTTTCCAGGCTGAATGAAATCGGGAATATGCCGACCATGGGATACCGCTGCCCATCGACAACGAGCGACTTGCCCAGATACATCAGTCCCCCGCATTCAGCATACACAGGCAGGCCAAGTTCTATCGCTTTCCGCAGCGACCGGCGGAATGAAACGTTTCTGGCAAGGGCAATCGAATTCGTCTCCGGGAAGCCGCCGCCGATATATAGCGCGTCGACGTCCGGCAGCCGCTTTTCCGTGAGGGCGCTGACCTCCAGAAGTCTCGCCCCCTTCCTTATGAGTTCCTCGAAATTCTCGGGATAATAGAACTGAAAGGCCGAATCCCTGATTATGCCAATGACGGGGCTTGCCCTTGAAGGGTCCGGAGGCTCAACCGGCTTGCCTGCCGGCAGATTCCTGTCAGAGGCGCTAAACGCGACATTCCTCAGACCATCGATGTCGACATATTTCCTGACGACATCTGCGGCAAGAGAAATCGCCTTGTCCACTTCCGGATGCTCCTGAAAAGGCGTAAGGCCCATGTGTCTCTCCGAAAGATGGGTACCGCGGAGTTTGGGGAGTGCCCCCAGGACTGGGACGTCGCAACAATTTCCGATAACTTCTCTTATGATTTTTTCGTGCCTCGCCCCCGCCACCTGGTTTAACACAACCCCTTTTATATTGACCCTCCTATCGAACTTCTGCATGCCAAGGAGCATAGCCCCCACTGTCCTCGTTGCCTTCGTACAGTCGATGATAATCACTACGGGTGACTCAAGGGTCTTGGAAAGTTCGGCCGTGCTGAAGGTGCCTGCAGCGTCCATTCCGTCGTATAGCCCCCTGTTGCCCTCGATGACAGCGACATCGGCATCTGCGAAATGCTCTGCAAAAGAAGAGCGAACCCTGTCATTTCCCGTCAGGAAGGGGTCCAGATTGAAGCAGGGGCGTCCCGCCGCCCTGGAGAGCCATCCGGCATCGATATAGTCGGGTCCCTTCTTAAATGGCGCAACCGACAAACCTTCTTCCCTCCATGCAGCAATCAGCCCAAGCGACAGAGTAGTTTTCCCGGAACCTCCTTTAAGACCCGCAATTATCAGTCTAGGAAATGACTTTTTCATATATGGCTATCTCTCCTGCAGATTTTGATGTAAAAAAGAGAGGACTTTTTATTTTGCCCGAATGAAAGAAAGTTTATCAACTAATGACAGTCTGCGCGCAGGAGACTATTGGGCAGAGGATTCAGAGGGGCCTAAGCCCCTCTGCTATGCAAGGATGGAAATGACTTTTACTTTATAAGACCTTTTTCTCTTAAGTATTCTTCGCTCGGAATCTCGACAGAACTGGCCCCGCCGCCGTAGGAATACATAAGCCTTCCCACATCGATCATAGCCCTCATAGCCTTCTTGACGTCATCGCCAGGCACATTCTGCTCGGCCGACACCCCTTTGATAATGTCTTTTTCCTTCAGCTTCTTCTTACCTTTTGCCGCTTCTACGAAGGCA
>JBAIXS010000111.1:0-5004 GCA_037916395.1 Candidatus Sulfobium mesophilum | reverse complement strand
TCAGCTTTTTTTTATCAAACGTCTCCGAGATATGATATAATTGTTTCGGGGATTAAATGTTGATGCGTCATAAAGCGACCCAAGAAATGCATTCTGAAATAATATTTGAAGAGACTGAACCTTTTGTGACTATTCGCACGTCCGGTGAATTGAGCGTCGAGGGTTTTCAGCGTTTTCTTACGGAATTAATTACCCATTCCAAATGGAAACCCGGCATGAACGTCCTTGTGGACCATCGGGCCGCTTCGCTTGCCGCACTGACACTGAATGATATCGAGCTAATATCGCTTTTGGTTAGACAATTGAAAGATTATCTGGGTTCCGGGGGCCGCTGCGCCATTGTCCTTTCCGACGAATTTACGAAGGTTGCGATGTGGAAGGTCATGACGGCGCCGCAGGTCGGGTTCGAGATTGAATTCTTCGACTCTATAGAGATCGCCAGAAAATGGCTTTCTGAAAGCCTTCGAACCGCCGATATTAAATAAAATAGTGATCCTCCTCAACACTTGGGAAAGCAGCAGCGGAGAAAGAGACTGAGTATCGTGGAGGCATGGCTTTTTTGCTCATGCAAAAGATAAACAACGACAACCTTTTTCTAATGCGATGTCGGCGAGAGTATGCGGGTGAAGTTTACAGGCGCAGATAGTGCCGTATCTCCTGTTCAAAGTGGGCGCTGAAGACGCCCCTGCCCAGTTCTTCTTTTATTCTTTCTATGCCCCAGAAGGCAACATCATCAATTTCTTCCCTGCTGAAATCAATCCTCCCCTCGTAGACGCAGGAATAGGTACTAACAAGTTCCGACTCCCGGTGGTTTGAGAAAAGGTAGCTGTATACGAAGCGAAGCTCGCAGCTCCTGATGCCAAGTTCCTCTTCCATCTCTCTCAACGCAGCCTGAAGGATGTCCTCTCCGGGGTTGACATGTCCGCCCACCGAAGTGTCCCACTTGCCCGGCGCCACATCCTTTTTAAGGGACCTTTTTTGAAGCAACAGTTCGCCGATTGTGTTGAAAACCAGGACATGGACAACGCGGTGAATAAGGCCGGGGTTTCGGTGAAGTTCAGATCTCTCCGCAAGACCGATCACTTTTCCCTTATCATCTACGACCTCAAGCTTTTCCATGCCTTCAGAGGACATCGTGTTATAATAGCACCTATTCGGGAATAAGGAGAAGACAGTGAAGATTGCTATAACAGGACTTGCAAATTCCGGAAAGACGACGATCTTTAACGCGCTGACCGGAATGGACCTCGAAACCACTATTTACGCAACTATAGTGCCCGAGCCCCATCACGGCGTAGTGAAGGTGCCGGATGCCAGGATTGACAAGCTGAGCGACATATACAAGCCCAAAAAAACTACCTTTGCGACCGTCGAATATATAGATTATATAGGCCTGACAAAAGGCGACATGGAGCAAAACCGCAAGGTCTTTGATCTCATAAAGGACGTTGAAGCTGTGGTCCATGTAATCAGGGGCTTCGAGGACGATCAGGTGGTCCATCCTTTGGGAGGCGTTGACCCTAAGAGAGACGCTGAGACAGTCGAACTTGAGATGATATTTGGCGATCTCGAACTGGTTGATAAGCGCCTTGAGAGGATGGAGCAGGGGATGAAGAGGGGGAAGAAGCCGGATGAATCGGAAAAGAAGCTGCTGCTTAGGTGCAAGGAGGTGCTCGAAGGGGAGAGGCCGCTCAGGGACGTAGAGTTCTCGGAAGAGGAGCAGAAGGGGATGAGCCACCTTCAGTTTATGTCGATAAAGCCGTTGGTGATTGTTGTCAATGCGGGCGAGAAAGACATGAACTCTGAAAAGACCGCCGGGACCGTGACGTTGCTTCAGTCCCTCTTTACCGGCAAAAAAGTGAGGGTCCTCAGTCTCTGCGGGAAGATCGAGATGGAGATAGCACAACTGCCTCCTGAGGAGGCTGCTGCGTTTCTCGATGACCTTGGCATAAAGGAACCAGCACTCAACAAACTCATCCATGTTTCTTACGACCTTCTCGGTCTGATCTCTTTTCTTACATCAGGTGAGGACGAGGTCCGCGCCTGGACGATCAGGAAAGGCATGAACGCCCAGAAGGCCGCGGGCAAAATCCATTCAGATATCGAGAGGGGCTTTATACGGGCCGAGGTGGTTTCTTTCGATGATTTCATCGCTCTGGGCAGCATGTCGGCCGCGCGGGACAAGGGACTGCTGAGGCTCGAAGGGAAGACCTATGAGGTCAGAGACGGAGATATCATCAATTTCAGATTTAATGTATAGATTTTGCGTGCTTTCAACAGCCTGATAATGGATTGTGTTTCTTTTTTGTGGTGTATAATGAAACAGAATAAAACAGTTCCGGGAGAGAAATGAAAGCGCAGGAGATTTTTCAAAGCAGTGTTGAAGCTATGAAGCAGCTTCTTACCAAGCAGGAGATGGCTGATTCGATAAGGAGGGCTAAGGAAAGAGGAGAAGAAGGCAACATCAGGCTTCTCGAAAAAGAACGCGAAAACGTCAATGAACTGGTCAGAAGGATAGCTGGCGCCGGTGGCGCGGCTGACGTTCTGAAAGGGGAGCGAATGGATGTCATAGATGCAATGGTGATGCGTTATCTCAAAAACAGGGAAGTGTTCATGAAGACATTTCCTGACGGCATCGAGGGCGCAGATCCCGACAGGTTCTCGATATGGGCTTCCATCATGATTTCTCCAGCAGACGAGTCTCCGGCTTCGTGACGGGACATGGAGGCGGTTAAGGAGCTGATAAGTCGTTACGGACTGCAGGAAGACGAGGAACATATTATCATCCCAATTGTCGACAAAAATGGCAGAAAGAAGCGCTGCTTTATTCTTAAGAGGCCGTTTCTGAGGATAGTATATCCCGACGGACATCTTGTCGATTTCCCGATGGAAGAGGTCATCGAAGCTATTGTCAAATATCCGGAGCTCCCGCTGAGCGAGGCTTTATACCTGCTTCATAAGGAACTCGATGCTGAAATATCAAAAATTTTTGGAAATGAAAAAGAGGTAATGTAAGAGTGATATGAAAAGAAAGATATTGATAAACGCGATATACCCTGAGGAAAAAAGGGTCGCGATCGTCGACGGCGATACCCTTGTGGACTTCTATGTGGAAGCCTCGGGGAAGGAGCATCTGAAGGGCAATATTTATAAGGGCAATATCGCCAGGATAGAACCCGGGCTGCAGGCGGTCTTTGTTAATTTTGGCCCTAAGAAGCACGGGTTCCTTCAGCTGAGGGAGATAAAGCAGGAGTTCTTCGTCAACACCCCGAAGGGCAAAAGGCCGCGCGTGCAGGACCTTCACAAGGGACAGGAACTGATCGTTCAGGTCGAAAAAGATGAGAGAGACACCAAGGGTGCAAGCCTGACGACGTATATCTCGATTCCCGGAAGATATATAGTGATGATGCCGGGGCAGGAGAGGGTGGGGATCTCAAGGAAGATCGAGGACAGGGAAGACAGGGAGCGTCTTAAGGAAATGTTTCATTCGCTTAAACTGCCTAAGAAGATGGGATTTATTTTAAGGACTGCGGGCAGCGACAAAACAGGCGAAGACCTCGAAAACGATCTTAAATATCTTACGAAGCTCTGGAACAGGATCCAGACGGAGGCAAAAAAGGTTTCGGCCCCGGCTCTTATCTACAAAGAACAGGATCTCGCTGTCAGGACAGTAAGGGATTACCTGACGTCCGACGTAGGCGAAGTGCTCATCGACGACCAGGAGGCTTTCAAAAGGACGAAGGAATTTCTCAAAAAGACCGTGCCGTGGCGAAAGATCAATATAAAGCTTTATAAGGAAAATAAGCCGATTTTCGCGAGACACAATGTTGAGGAGCAGATTGCGAAGATACACGAAAGATACGTGCATCTTCCTTCCAAGGGATATATTGTAATAGACAAGACGGAGGCACTTACGGCGATAGATGTGAATTCCGGCAGGTCAAGGAAGGAAGAGAACGTCGAATCCACGGCGCTGAGGACTAATCTGGAGGCTGCAGATGAGATTGCGCGGCAGCTCAGACTAAGGGACATCGGGGGACTGGTCGTGATCGATTTTATCGATATGACGTCTTCAAAAAACAGGAGAGAGCTTGAAAACAGACTGAGGGATGCGATGGAGTCCGACAAGGCGCATGCCGAGATAACAGGCATCTCGAAATTCGGAATCATCGAGATGACCCGGGAAAGGATGAGGCCTGCGTATTTTGAGACAGTAACCAAACAGTGCGAAGTTTGCGGCGGTTTGGGTACTGTAAGAAACGACGAAATGATAGCCATATCGGCGCTAAGGGAAATCCTGACGGTTGCATCCAAGGGCGGGCTGAAAAATGTCACATGCCGACTTCCGGTAGAAAGCATGAACTATCTTATAAACAGCAAGCTTGAGGATATCCGCAGTGCCGAGAAAGAATACGGGCTGAAGATCACGATACTTGCCGACAGGGGATTAACGGGTCATCATGTTATGGAGCTGGAAAAGACAGAGAGTCAGGAGAAACCCAGAGAACATGAAAAGTCCGGGGGACCGCATACCCAGAGGCCCAGGGGGAAAGAAAAGGAGAAGGCCGGCGCTGTTGCGCGTGAAGAGCAGGGACCTGAAGTCACGGTGGAGGACCGGACCGGCGCTGATGCTGAGACTGCTGTAGCGGTAGAGATGAAAAATGGCGAAGTGCCGGCTGCCGAAAGACAGGAGGGACAGGACAGGGCAGAGCATAAGCGCCAGCCCAGGGGCAGGTACAGGCACAGGGGCAGGTTCAGACGACGGAGAAAAGTCGAGGCCGGGGAGAAAAATGAAGCGCAGAATGAAGGCAGCGGAGCGCGAGTAGTGGCTGATCAACCGGAAGAGAAATAGATCTAGCTGGTAAGCGACTGCACCCTTGAATAAAGTTGAGAGATATTTATCGGTTTTTCAAGGAAACAAACGGCGCCAAGCCTGTACGCTTCACTTCTGACCGCTTCAGTGCCATAGCCGGACATGATCATAACCTTTGTCTCGGGGCTGAC
>JBAIXS010000110.1:0-1878 GCA_037916395.1 Candidatus Sulfobium mesophilum | reverse complement strand
GGACACTTAAGCCGCAGGTCGGCAAATCTGTTTATGTGGAGGTTCTGGACAACAAAAAGTTATGGAATGTGGAAGTCCAGATTATCAGGAAAGAGAGAGTCAGAACCAGACTCGGGGACTTCGATACTATTGTCATAAAACCTCTCCTTAAATCCGAAGGCATTTTCAACAAAAGAGGAGACATGTATATCTGGCTGACTGACGACGACAAACATGTCCCTGTAAAGTTGCGGACCAAGGTGGCGGTTGGCAGGGTCACAGCAACGCTTGCAGGAGGGAGTTATTAGGGCGATACACAGAGTCAGGCCCGCAGCGGAGGTGCTGACGGTTTTTTTGGTCGATATCGCGGCCATTTTTGTCGTATTCCGTATTGCCGTCATCATCAGGCTCAGGTTACTTACTCTTTTTTATACGGGCTTTCCCCCCGGTCTTTCCTTCAGGGGACTCGCCGACATTTGGTGGGTCTTCGCAGTCTGGGTTTTCCTCTTTTATTACGAGGGCCTTTACACAAAAAGGTTTTCTTTCTGGGACGAGATAAGGGCGCTCTGGAAGGTATCGTTCCTTTCGACAGTGGGTGTCTTTACCGTTTTATCGGTCGGAAAACTCAGCGATGTGATGTCGCATACAATCGTTGTCGTGATGGGAGTCATCTCGTTCCTTTTGCTTCCCCTTATCAGGATCATCACCAAAAAGGTCCTGAGGCGATTCGGACTTCTTAAGCGCAGAGTCCTCATCCTTGGCGCTGGAGAGACAGGAAGGCTTATCGTGCGTGCGTTGAAAAAGGAACCGAACTATGGCTATGAAATTCTTGGGTTTCTGGATGACGACCCCGAAAAATGCGGCTTGAGGATAGATGGCATAAAGGTTCATAAAGGCGTAGACAGGGCTTCAGAATACATAAAGGGATGCAATATTGAAGACCTTTTCATCGCCATGCCCGGAGCCGGGAAGGAAAGACTTCAGGGTCTCATAAACAGTCTCCAGCACAAGGTCCAACGCATCCTCTTCGTGCCGGACATTTTCGGCATAGCTGTCACAGGGACGAACCTTCAGCATTTTTTTCACGAAGAGGCCTTCGCCTTCGAGATGAAGAACAACCTCTCGAACCCTATCAATATCTTCATCAAGAGGTGCTTCGATATTGGCGTGAGCGTCCTTTTGCTGCCGGTTCTTTTGGTTCCGATGGTTGTTATTGCGGCGCTGATCCGTCTCGATTCGAAAGGCCAGGCCATTTTCTCACAAAAACGCGTCGGGAAAAAGGGAGCGACTTTCAACTGTTATAAGTTCAGGACCATGTATGAAGACGCTGAGGAGCGGCTGACCGGTGTTCTTGATGGGGACCCTGATGCCCGCCGGGAGTGGGACGAGCGGTGGAAATTAAACAACGATCCGAGGGTTACCAGAATAGGAAAGTTCCTGAGGTCAACCTCGCTCGACGAACTGCCTCAGATATTCAATGTGCTTAAGGGAGAGATGAGCCTTGTGGGACCGAGACCCGTGACACAGGATGAGATAGACTTTCATTATAGGGACATGGCCGAATTGTGTTTTTGCGTCCTGCCCGGGATAACCGGTCTTTGGCAGGTAAGCGGCAGAAGCAATACAAGTTACGATTACCGCATATCACTGGATTCCTGGTATGTCAGAAATTGGAACCTCTGGCTCGATGTCGTAATCCTTCTTAAGACTGTCCGGATTGTCATAAAAAGAGAAGGGGCCTACTGATCAAAGTTCTCCGCATCTTCCGGCGGTTGGGGACCGTCATGGAAATTTTACAGACTTATCCAATATAATAAAACCGCGGACTTAGACGGGAATTTCCCGGAATTATGCCTTTTTTGTCGCACCTGCGGCAAGAGGAAAACTTTTTTACGGGGC
>JBAIXS010000109.1:0-1676 GCA_037916395.1 Candidatus Sulfobium mesophilum | reverse complement strand
AAAAAAAAGTGCTGCTGCCCGTGGGATGTGGGCAGCAGCTTAGGGGAGGTAACGAGGCGCTTAATGATTATATGAAACCAAACTTTGAGATCATTGTCAAGCAAAAAAAACAGGTAGCCTATAAATTTTAATTTTAGAAGATCATATATCATGATTGGTGTCTTCTTGCCGCTCCTTTATTTCAAAGGAAACAAAACGCGGGCTATCATTATCAGATGAACAAAACGATGGCGCTTTTTTCTTCCCGATCTGATTGTTCAATTGTTTCAATAGGTTTCATGCTTCTTTCTTCCTAGTTGCAATAATTGTTTTGTTGTATTTTGAAATAATATTGATTATGCTACTCCTATGTTCGATGTCCGTCAGATATCGATTTTCAATGTCCTTAGTGCCCAGGAGGCCAGGGAGATTTCCCCCTACTTCCTGACAGACAGGTTCACAAAGAGAGAAGCTATCTTTTCGGAGGGTGACACCTCTGAATGGTTCTATATCGTAAAGAAGGGAAAGGTTAAGATTACCAAGCTCTCGCATGAGGGCAAAGAGATCATCCTGGAGATTATCTCTCCTCTGGATTTTTTTGGAGGAATTGCGGTCCTGAGGGGTTTCCCGTATCCGGCCAACGCAATTGCGATGGAAGACACGGAGGTTTTGAAGGTATCTCGCAAGAACCTGATGAGTATCATCGACAGATTTCCCAACCTTATGTATTGCATGGCTACGAACATCGGCGACAGGATAAAGGGCTCTCACGAAACTCTTAAGAGCATAGCGCTAGAAAAAGTCGAATCGAGGATTGCCTCGCTTCTGATCAAGCTGTCTGATAAGGCGGGGGAGAAGGTCCCGGAAGGCGTGGCGATTAATATGAAGCTTACCAAGCAAGACATAGCCGAAATGGTAGGTACGACAGTCGAGACATCGATCCGGACAATGAGCAAGTTATCAAAGGCCGGCCTTGTGAGTTCGAAGGCGGGCAGGATCATCATCAAAGATATCGAAAGACTAAAATCCCTGACATAACCCAGTCCCGCCGTATTATCTTAAGTAGAAATGCAGCTGATGCTGGAGCACGCATCGAAAAATTTTATAATGTCGCAATTTGCGTCTCAAGAGTATGAAAGCTTTTTTCATGAAGAATATGCGCTCGAACGTGTTGAGGTCTTACAAAGGTGGCGCAGATAAAATTTTCTCTACATGCCCCAGCATCGGTAGTCTGAAGGTAGCGGGCTGGTGAAAAAGTCTTGAAGTCGTCATTCCCTGGCTTGACCGGGGAATCCAGGTTAAACACACAGTCTGTCGAAAAACATGGATTCCCGCCTTCCTTCCTGTATGCCGACAGGCGCGGCGGGGGCATGACGGACAAAGGACATGAAAATAGTTTTTTAGCAGCCTGTTTAATGCGCCGCCTTCGGCAGGAGGGTGGCCAGCATATTGTAAAGGAAGAGCACTATAGAGAATACCTCAACCCCGCCGAAGGCAACTGATATCATCTTAAATGTCTGCGAAGGGTCGTTGACTCCGAGTGCGTAGAAAAGAAGCATGCCTATGAGTCCAGCGTTGGCGGTCCAGAACTGAACTTCCCCCATCTTTGGGTACTTAAGCGGTCTGCCTGAAAATCTCGGCAAAACATGATAGCCGACACCGTAAATCATCATCGATACCCATCCTAAAAGCATCAG
>JBAIXS010000108.1:0-3030 GCA_037916395.1 Candidatus Sulfobium mesophilum | reverse complement strand
GGCATCTCATTACACAATTCTTCAGACAGGAGATAATTGTATGCTCATTGGCATAATTTCAGACACACACGACAACATGCCTCAGATAAGAAAGGCTGTGGATTTCTTCAACGAGAGAAAGGTCGAACATGTTATCCACGCCGGTGATTTTACCTCACCCTTCACCTTCCGCATTTTGAAAGACCTGGCATGCGGCTTTACGGGCGTCTTCGGCAACAACGACGGCGACAAACTGCTTCTTCAAAAGATGTCGGCAGGAAAAGTTTTTAATCAGCCGCATATTTTTGAGCTGGCGGGAAAAAAGATAATCCTTATGCACGAACATTTTACAGCCGATGCGCTGGCCGACAGCGGTCATTACGATATCGTGATATACGGACATACCCACAAGCCCGATGTCAGGAAGGTAAAGAGTGCGCTGGTAATCAACCCAGGAGAGGCCGGAAGCTGGCTCTACGGCAAATCCACGATCGCAATAGCAGACCTCTCTGATATGACGGCGGAAATCATCCTACTCTAATCTTATGCTGCAAGACGCATCGCTGATTTCAGTAGAGTAGAGGACTGGCGCGGTAGCGGAAGGCCCCGTTTCCAATCCCCCCTCATCAATTCCGTGCATGCGGTTTTCCCGCACACGGCTTTCCGATTATCTTCTTCCGGTAGCATTCGCACTTTGAGTTCGAGGAGCATTGGTCGGCACTTCGTAGACCCCTAAGGTCTCGAAATAATAGCTGTTCGGATATGTCGTATATCCAAGACTGTGATAACGATGTTTCCGGCACAGGTATACTCGAATCCTATAGACCAGATAGTTTCTCAAAGCTGACAAGGCTTTCGTACAGTTGCCATAATGAAAGTAACATGCCCACCCTCTTGCGACTGCATTAGCTCTCCGGATTACCTCTTCCGTCGGTACAGCACTGTACCGCTCACTGGTCAACTGTTTGATTTCTGAGCGTACATGTTTGAGTGCCTTTTTCGACGGTTCGGTAAAAGGGTATGAGTATCCGGTTTTCAGCCCTTTCCTCATCTTTATGCTGAATCCTAAAAAGGTAAAGCTCTCCTGCCATGCATCCACGACACGAGTCTTTTCCTCATTTAAGGTGAGGCCGAGGCCATTAAGAACCGTCATTATCCCTTTCAGTATCCGCTCGGCATTGCCTTTGCACAATACCACAGCATCGTCGGCATACCGTACGAGTCGTGCCCCCAATTTCTCCTGCACTTTCTTGACCGCCCACAGCGTATCAAGCACGTTCAGATAAATATTGGCAAGCAAGGGAGATATTACCCCTCCCTGCGGTGTCCCCTTATCGTTTCCCTTGTGCTCCGACTTCCCATCATCACGCTCTTCAACAATCGGAGCCCTGAGCCACATTTTGATAAGTTTCAGTATGTGCTTATCCACAATGCGCTTGGCTACCAGTTGCATCAGCTTGTCATGAGGAATCGTGTCGAAGTACTTTGAGATATCGGCATCGATAACATCCGTTTTGCCTTCACGAAGGTGCTTCTTTACATCGTCCACCGCCTGATGGGCGCTCCGTTTCGGTCTGAATCCGTAGGAGTTATCCTGAAAGTCGGCTTCGAATATGGGCTCTATCACTATCTTTACAGCCATCTGCACTACCCTGTCCTTAATTACCGGGATCCCCAGCGGCCTCTTACCTCCACTTGCCTTCGGGATATATACCCGCCGAACAGGTTGAGGCTTGTAGCATTTTCGCTTAAGTTCCCCGGCAATATCTTCAAGATACTTCTCGACTCCTCCTTCCTTCTCCTCTATGCTTTCAAAGGTCTCGCCATCAACTCCAGGCGCTCCTTTCTTCGCTTTGACAAGGCGATAGGCATGGCTCAGGATGTCCTGCCTGTATACCTTGTCATAGAGGAGATAGAAACGATACTCTTTCTCCTGCTTGGCTTTCCGGTATAGTTTTCTCTGAAGTTCCCGAATCTTTTCTGGAGTTTTCAGCACTATGTGCAATCTCCTTTCCTTTGCTTCTTCGAAAACATGATAAAAGTATTGCCCCTTCCCTCTCCCAAGGTTATGTTGTCCTTGGAATACAATCGGTACACTATGGGCAAATCCGACTCCCTTACCGACCAAGTGAAATTTCGTTTCCTTATATCCACCGGTTGCTGTCCTGTACAGCATCGGCAAGGGTCTCCCGTGTTCATTGTCGTATGGCTTCCCCTGCGTGTCGCCCCTGTTACCCCGGGAGCCCATCTATCGGTTACGGTAGTTATCGTCAAGATAGATGCTGCGGTCTTCCCCCTTGTCGGACGGGGTCGACAACTCCATTTTGCGTTTCGAGGCTACATCCGGGTTCGCGCTCGCTGCGACCCGCAGGTTTGCTCAGCTCCCTTAAAGAAGCCTTCGTCAGGAAACTTAGCGCTTCAGGTTACCCCTGGCACCCTCCTCAAGCTACGTGGGTGAGCTACCAAACTCCCACTGTTGGACTTCAACCAACAAGTCATACGTTTTACACGGCATACCCGACTTATCGACACTTTCAAGAAACGGCAACTAGTGAGGATTTGCAAGGATACTACGTAGAATGTCGCCGTTCATCTGCACGAGCGATAACGAGCGTCAACTGCAATGGCTTATTATGTCGTCCTGCATGGCATCGTGCGGCTGATTTCCGATGGGATTATCTCGTCGCCTTAAATCGATAGGACTCAATCGTATCTTGTAGAACACCAAGGATTTCCTGACATTTTGCAGAGATTAGTCTTTTCTTTCCCAGAGATAATTCTGATGATTTTATATTTGTGTTTAATCTAGACAATCTCACAACTTCAGCATTGATTTCCACGATGCGTTTATATGCAGCTTCCGCATTGACCAGTTCCGCACTACCTCTCAACTCAGGAATGTTGCGAAGCTCATGAAGAGCCTTTTTGGCAGTGTCTAGATAGTCCTTCATCTTGCTCTCAATTCGGTCCATCTCCTTGTCATCAAGCTCCTCGATATGTTCTTTATGCAAAGCGAACAATTCGAGAATAGCAGTGATCGCTTCATAGGAA
>JBAIXS010000107.1:0-12758 GCA_037916395.1 Candidatus Sulfobium mesophilum | reverse complement strand
GTCAGGATATCGAGCCTTAAGGCCATCGGCTTGCAGGGGCAGGAGCTTCTGGACAGGGGAGTTTTCCTTTTGAACATGCAGATGGGCGGCATGCTTCTGGGGGGGATTCTCTGGGGCGTATTAGGCGATAAAAAGGGAAGGGTGAAGATACTCTTTGGCTCCATATTTCTTTATTCCCTGGCCAACTTGGCAAACGGCTTTGTGACGTCTATTGGTGGATATGCATTATGGCGGTTTATTGCCGGCATAGGGCTCGCAGGCGAACTTGGGGCTGGTGTGACCCTCGTTCTTGAAAACCTTCCCAGGACTTCCCGGGGGTATGGCACCATGATCGTCGCTTCTGTAGGCGTTACAGGAGCTATTCTCGCAAATGTTGTTGCGAAGCATTTTGAGTGGCGTGTTGCATATTTTATTGGAGGAGGGCTGGGGCTTTTGCTTCTTCTCATGAGGGTAGGGGTATTCGAATCCGGAATGTATAAAGAGGTAGAAGCCAGGGATGTCAGCAAGGGAGATTTCCTCGCCCTTTTTCGTAAACGCGCCAATTTTTATAAGTATATGAAATCTATCCTGATAGGCCTTCCCATATGGTTTGCCGTGGGAATACTCATTACCTTTTCTCCTGAATTTGCGAAGGTCCTCGGTGTAAGCGGGCCGGTCAATGCAGGGGAGTCAGTGATGTTTTGCTACGTTGGTCTCGTGCTGGGAGACTTTGCCAGCGGTCTGCTCAGCCAGTTTCTCAGAAGCAGAAAAAAGATTGTTTTTATTTTCCAGGTACTGTCGGGCGTCATGATAACGGTTTATTTTATGTTTCGGGGAGTGAGTCCGGCACTTTTTTATGCTCATTGTATGGCTATTGGAGTGGCGGTCGGATATTGGGCAATATTCATTACTATTGCGGCTGAACAGTTCGGCACTAACCTGAGGGCAACTGTGGCGTCCACGGTGCCGAATTTTATACGAGGCATGGTTATTCCGATCACCTTTTCATTTCAGTTTCTGAAGGGGTATCTCGGCATCATCGGGGCAGGCGCGGTCGTGGGTTTGGCGTGTCTCGTGGTTTCACTTTCAGCCCTTTACTACCTTGAAGAGACCTTCCATAAGGACCTCAATTATATTGAGGAGTGAAGCGGGGATACGTGATTACTATGAGAACAGTAATCCTATCTTATAGAGAATTTCAGCAGAATTGTCGACATCAGAGAATCTCTCACACTGCTGAATCCAGGTTATCACTGCCGTGCGGGAAGAATAGTCCATAAAATCGTGGAGTATTATCTCCTGTCCGACAGAGAGCTGCTTTGACGACAAGATGCAGAGTCCGGTTTCATTACAGTTGATCAGCGCAGCCTCAAAAAGTGCATCTTCAGAAAATGGATCCACTGCAAATTCTATTCTCTCGTCAAAGAAGTCGTGGCGGCCAGTCTTCCGCTGATCAAACATAATAGAAGCTCCCGGAGCTATTTATTTGCATTCCGTCCCTCGCAGACTGAATATGTCAGAAGATTTTTGAATACTTCTTTATTTGGGGGCCCTTGCTGATCTGGACATTGCCAAGAACATTGCATGCCTCCATCAGAAGGTGCGTCGTATCGACTGTGACGTTGACATCATTGGTGGTGAGGCCATGAAGGATGAAGAAGGTTCCCTTTTCCCATTTGACGAGTTCGAAAAATGCGTTCGGGCCCCTCAGATCGCCCGCCTGAGCATGGACTATCTTCCCCCTCAGGAGATAGAGCACACCCTTATCATCATCCTTTTTTATCTCGACCCTTGCGGTCTTCAGACCAAGGCTTAATATCTGGATTATGTCGGTAAGGCTGACGTCTTCAATTCTTCCCGTGAGCCCTTTGGCTTTTTCCTGCCGCGCCGGTTCGGTAATTTCGGAAAGCAGGGCCCTGATCTTTGTTGTGATCTGGTCGATGTTCACCGGTTTGACCAGATAATCAAGCTCTTCGTGAAAATTATTTAGATATTCCCTGTTTGGGACTATCATTAGAAAATGGCGACCGCTTCCTGCCGTCTGAAGAGCCGTTTGATAGAAGCGCCTGAAAGTTTCAGCTTCAAGGGCGTCTGTATCAGCGATGAAAATATGCGGGTTTTTCTGTCTCATCCGGCTGATCGCCTCTATGCTGCTTGTGGCGTGTATTACTTCGATATCCTCCGAAGCCGTACCCAGTTTTATCATTGCGGCAAGATTGAGTTCACGCTCGAAGATCAGAATGCGCTTCCTCGCAGTTATCTCAGAGGCCTCTTCACCTATTAATGAGAGGAAGACTTCGACTACCTCGGGGTCGAATTGGCTCCCTGCCTTGCTCTTTATTTCCTCGATCACCTTTTCTTTATTCAAAGCCCTCCTGTAAGGCCTGTCGGATATCATTGCATAATAAGCGTCAGCGACGTTGATTATTCTCGCACCGACAGATATTTCCCTCCCCTTAAGACCCATCGGATAACCGCCGCCGTCATAGTGCTCGTGGTGCTGGCTGATAATTGAATCGAGATTCCATGGGAACCTTACATGCCGTAATATCTGCATTGTATGGATCGGGTGTGCCTTTATTGGGGTCAGTTCAGTCTGGTCGAGCCTCTTAGTTTCCTCCAGTATCTGCTGCTGGATTACTACCCTTCCAATGTCTCTAAGCAGGGCAGCCATGCGTATAGCCTCCACTGCATCTTCCTCAAGCCCCATCTTTCCGGCTATTTTGCCGGACAGTTCGGAGACCATGTGATCGTTATTAAAGAAATATCTGTCGTTAACGGCAAATATCTGAAGAAGCCTGTCGGCTACAGCATAAGCAAATCTCCTGGCCTCTTCAAGTTCCCTGTGAAGCATGTTTTCGTTTCTCAGCGAGTAGCTGATGAAATGAATGAAGTCTTCTATATCAACAGAGAATTCCCTGTCTCTTTCAGTGAAAGGCGAGGTAAACGTCACATTAACACCCGGCTTTATTTTTTCGACAAGGGCTTTGAACTCATTTCTGTCGAGCCCCATGAATTCTTTTCCAACCAGAATAACGCTTACATTTTGTTTTCGCACAAGATGAAGTGCTTCGAGGGGATCGGATGTGTCATAAACAGTGTTATCCTCAGTCTTCATCAGGATGCTGAGTGCCTGCCTCTCCCGATCGTTTTTGTTAAATATTAATACACTTTTAGATTCAGTCATATTTCCTTGTAAATTACATGGCTTGTTGCCGATAGCTCCATTCCTACTTTAACTCTTTATACAATAATTTAAAATATTTAGTCAAGATTTATCAGACCCGAAGGTCATTCGGACCCGGTCACTACATGATGAACTACAGGATGAGGCAATTCGTGAACTTGACAAGATTCTGCATATACTTTAAATTAATTGGTCATGAAGAGATATTTTATTGCCGCAAACTGGAAGATGAACAAGACTGTTTCCGAGACCAGGGATTTCCTTCGTTCTTTCATCCCCCTTGTAAAGGACGCAGCGGACAGGGACATAGTTGTCGCGCCGCCCTTTACGGCACTGGCAGCTGCCTCAGAGGAGCTTAGGGGTTCCAGTGTCAGGCTTTCAGCGCAGGATATGTTCTGGGAGGAGAAGGGCGCTTATACAGGTGAGGTTTCTCCGGTCATGCTTGCTGAGACCGGTTGTGCCCATGTCATCGTAGGACACTCCGAAAGGAGGCAGTATTTCTCCGAGGATGATGTCATTGTCAACAGGAAGGCAAGAGCCGCGAAAAAGGCAGGTCTGGGAGTAATATTTTGTTGCGGGGAGACTCTTGAAGAAAGAGAGGCAGGCAGGACCTTCGAGGTCATAAAAAGAGAGATCGAAGCCGGGCTTGCCGAAGTCGGGCCTGATTCTCTTGTAGTTGCGTACGAGCCGATTTGGGCTATAGGCACGGGAAAAACGGCAACAACGGAGCAGGCTCAGGAAGTTCACGCATTTATCAGCAGTATACTTGGGAACTTATATGGAAACAATGCAGAAAGCATTCGTATAATATATGGCGGCAGCGTCACACCGGAAAACGTTGATGCCCTTATGGCATGCAAGGATGTTTTCGGGGCGCTTGTAGGCGGCGCGAGTCTTAAGCCTGAAAGTTTTGCGCGGATAGCGCTTTTTAAGAAGGAGAAATAATGTTTACATTGATTCTGATCATTCATATCATAGTCTGTTTTTTCCTCATCTTCATAGTCCTTGTGCAGAGCGGAAAGGGCGCTGAACTCGGCGCTGCATTCGGCGGATCAAGCCAGACACTTTTTGGTGCCCGTGGCGCGGCAACGGTCTTTAGTAAACTTACGACGATTGCCGCCGTTGTTTTCATGCTGACTTCCTTTTCCCTGGCTGTTGTGGAATCAAAAGGCGGCTCTGTTGTAAAAAGGGTGCCCGCTACAGCAGAACAGAGGAAGGGCATTCCGGGCGGGCCTACAGCCCCGGGAATTCCGCCTCAGGGAGCACAGCCCGTAATGCCTGGCAAGCCCGGACTGCCGGCTGCTCCGGCAGCGCCTGCCGGAAAAGTTCCTCCACCCGCAGCTCCAGCCAAGTAGATACGGCAGAGACAGAGGCAGTGAGATTTGTGGCTGTCTTGAGCAGCTTGACAGATTCGTGGGAGTCGTAATTTGTTCTCTTTAGTCTGGGGACGTGAGCATACTGACCCTGCCGTTATTTAAAGTCTCAAAATTGACTACATATCTGCCCGCAAAATCCCTCCTAACATCCCTTTGCTTAATCCCGAAAGCTTTCAGGACTCTCTGGACAAGATGGGTTAGGGGAGATTTTTAAATGAATTCTATTTGGAGACTGTTAACTGTTCTCTGTGTCAATGCGCAGCTCGGAAAATTTCTTTTCCCCCAGAAACTTCTCAACTTCTTTTCTTAGCTCTATCCACACCGGATGTATCGTGCAGGTGCTGCTTCTGTCGCAAAGGGTTTCATCTATGGCGCATATGTTCATTGCCACCGGGCCCTGGACTGCTTCTATCACCTGAAGAATGCTGATTTCCTGCGGCGGCCGTGTCAGCTCAAAGCCTCCCTTGACCCCACGGCGGGATTTTACCAGGGACGCCTTGCCGAGTTTCTGAAGAATTTTTGCCAGAAAGCTATTGGGTACGTCCGTTTCCCTGGCTATTTCATCCACCATGGTGACACCGCCTTTTTTACCGGAGAGGTAATACATGCACCTTATCGCATAATCCGTTTCACGGGTGATCTGCATCTTTCTCCTTAATGCCGAGGGGGGCGGGCGGCGATCCCGCGCCCCTCATGCCTTTTTAGTATGCACCCTCATGAGGACCCGAAACTTCATGGGCCGTGGTCCTGTGTCTAAAGACCCTGTACGTCCATATCTGATAAGCAATTACGACCGGGACAAAGATCAATGCTACAACGGTCATTATTTTCAAAGTATACACGCTCGAGGAAGAATTGTATATTGTCAGGCTGTGGGCCGGGGAGAGGCTTGAGGGGATCAGGTTTGGAAAGAGGCCGATAACCCCGGTGAAAGTCACGGTCACTACGGTAATGCAGGATGAGAAAAAGGCGGTCAGATAAGCGCCCCTGGCTGCAAACACTCTGATCAGGAGCAACGATACTACGGCGACTACCGGAATAATAAGCAACACCGGGTTATTCAGATAGTTAGCATAGAGGTTCGTCGCAAAATAGGTGTATGCAAGAAACGCCACCGCTGCTACGAGAAGGGCAACCCAGATTTTCCCGGCAAGTGCGGCCGCTTTTTCCGCGAGACCGTTTGAGGTTTTCACTGCAAGCCATAAAGAGCCATGGACCAGGAACAGGAGGACGAAAAGCGCGCCGGTGAGCAGACCATAGGGATTTAGCAGCGACAAGAGCGAGCCATGATAACCGTCTGCGTCCATAGGCAGCCCCTGAAAAATATTTCCGAACGCTACCCCGAAAAGCAGCGACGGCAGAAAGCTTCCTAAAAAGATGCCGACATCCCAACCTTTTTTCCATCCCGGATTGTCAGAGTTTTCCCTGAATTCGAGCGAAACCCCTCTGACGATCAGCGAGAAAAGTACGAGCAGCAGCGCAGAATACAGATAGCTGAACATGAGGGCATAGGTAGTCGGAAAGGCGGCGAATGTTGCGCCTCCCGCCGTTATCAGCCAGACCTCGTTGCCGTTCCAGACAGGACCGATTGTGCGTGCGATAATTCTTTTTTCCTGTTCGTCAGCCGACAGAAAATTGTGGAGCATGCCCGCGCCGAAATCGAACCCATCGAGCATAAAATAGACGGCCCAGAGCACACCCCAAAGAACAAACCAGATGATCTGAAATTCCATCTTACACCTCCTGAGTGCGTGCGGTTGAGATCGCCGAAAGGCCGGTTTCGGGCCCTTTCTTAGCGGTCCTGGTGAGAAGATAAATGTCTATGACGGCCAAAAAACCGTATAGCAGCGTAAAGCCGATAAGAGAGGCCCATACCTGTGTATGGCTGACTGCCCTGGAGACCGCATCAGAAGTCTTTAACACTCCGTATACGATCCAGGGCTGTCTGCCCACCTCGGCGACGATCCAGCCGAACTGGGCGGCAAGGTAGGGCAGGGGCAGTGCATAAAACATGACTTTGAGAAATGTTGTATAGGAGTCGAGTTTGTCGCCGCGGGACACGATAAATGAGATAAGAGTAAGGAGTACGAAAAGCATTCCGGCTACGAGCATTGCTCTGAAGCTGAGAAATGTGGCCAACAGCGGAGGCCTGTCGTTTGTTGGGAATTCCTTGAGCCCCTTGATCTCGGCCTGTCTGTCGCCGAAAGCCAGGAGACTCATAAGCTTGGGAATCGTAACAGCCTCCACGGAATTGCGCTCATTGGCAGGATCGGGAATTACGATAAGATTGTAGTCTACCCCCTTTTTGGTCTCCCATACGGACTCCATCGCCGCAAATTTTGTCGGCTGGGTTTTGGCGACTTCGGAGGCGTGAAAATCACCCACCAGAAATATTAGAAGCGAACTGACAAGTCCGAAAGTGGCCGCGGTCCTGAAGGAACGTCTGAAAAAATCGAGATCGTTTTTTTTCAGAAGATGAAAGGCCGAGATACCCATCACAAAAAAGGCCGCAATAACATATCCAGAAAGAAGGGTATGGAAGAACTTGAGCCAGCCGTAAGTGTTTGTAACCAAAGCGCCAAAATCGATCATCTCGGCCCTGTTGTTTCGCAGGGTGTAGCCGACGGGATGCTGCATCCAGCCGTTGGCCAAGAGTATCCAGAGCGCCGAGAGGTTTGTGGCGACTGCCACCAGCCAGATCGAAAGCGCATGGGTTTTCTTTGATAACTTATTCCAGCCGAAGATCCATAGCCCGATAAAGGTAGATTCGAGAAAGAAGGCGACTGTGGCTTCTATGGCCAGCGGCGCGCCGAAGATATCACCCACATATTTGGAATACTCCGCCCAGTTCATGCCGAACTGGAACTCCATTGTAATCCCTGTTACTATGCCGAGGGCAAAGTTTATAAGAAACAGTTTTCCCCAAAACTTCGCCATCCTGAGGTATGTCTCATCCCCTGTGCGTACGTAACGGGTCTCCATGTACGCCACAAGGATAGACAGCCCGAGGGTCAGAGGTACGAATATGAAATGAAACATACTCGTTACCGCGAACTGAAGCCTGCTGAGCGCTAAAACGTCCATTGCTTTTCCTCCCTTGTTTTGCTTTTGCCTGTTTTAATCTTCCCACGAAAATGCCCCGTTGACAATTTCGAAGGGACATGGTAATCTTTAAACAAGATAAGTTTAGTCCGGTTTAAGTCAAATGTCAAGCGACAATTTTAGAATGGATTGAAACGGATACAGGAAAGCGAAAAGAAAGCCGGACCTCAGACTCCCGGGACAGTGCGACATCGGGAACAACCTGAGCGGCCAAATTATACAGGGTATAGGTTTAGGGTCTCTGCGTAGCAGAAAGAAAGAGTGAATGCAAAGGAGGAGTTAGTTATGTGCGTAGAACATAGGAAGATATGCACCTGTGGCCAAAACAGTGCGAGCCTGCACTTTCGGGATGAGATTTTGCCTGAGGAAGTTGTAGACAGACTTTATTGTCCCCGGTGTTCGTCGGCTGTCGGATATGATACCGGTTCTATGGTAAGGGACAATGGATGGATTATTAAATATGACATGGATGTTGTGAATTTCATGCGCCAAAAACTTCCCGCGGGTGAAGCGACTCCGGATTTTATATTTGACGAAGGCTACTGCACCTGGAATGGCGTGTATCCCACCGACCGTGAAGATTCGGTGAAAGAACGAGAGGAACTGGTTCAGCTTTCAAAAATTAACAAGGAAAAATATCTGCAGGAATTCAAATCCTGGGGGGTAAACCGCATGGAGCGCCTGGCCAAAGAAGGATGGAGAAAAGCTGACAGATGAAAAAGAGCAGCGAAAAGAGCCATTGCAGCGTGAGGATGATGCCGGTGCCTTCCCTGGAAAGCTGTCCCAGTTGCGGCTATGAGCTGGAGCTTTGGTCGGATGAAGAGGAGTCGCAATGCCCGGCATGCGGCTGGAATGTCTTCAGAAAAGAAGGGAACTGCGCTGGGAAAGCGGGGCTATTAAGCACTGATATTTCATAGTAAGATTTGAAATAAAGACAACGAAGAGGAGGATTAACAATGGGAGAACAATGTTGTGGATTGAGGGTGGGAGATACTGCCCCGGATTTTAAACTTGATACGTGGGAACCTGAAAAAGGGGATTTTGGGGAGGTGAGTATGGCCGAGTTGAAGGCAGCTAAGAAATGGACTGTCCTCTTCTTCTACCCTGCTGATTTTACGTTTGTCTGAGCGACGGAGTTTGCGGCTCTGGCAGAGTTGCAGGCGAAGTTCAAGGAGGAGGGGGCCGAGGTTATAACAGTCAGCAAGGATACGAAGTTCGTTCATCTTGCCTGGCAAAGAGAAGAGAAAATGCTCGAAAAGACGAAATTCAGAATGGGCTCTGATCCTACCGGCAGTGTATCGCGCATGTTCGGAGTCTATGATGAGGCAACCGGCCTTGCATTGAGAGGCACGTTCGTAATAAGTCCGGATGGAAAGCTGTTTAATTCCGAGGTTAATTATTACAATCTCGGCCGCAATATCGATGAACTGTTGAGGAAAGTGAAAGCTAATATCTATCTTGGTGAACATGGCGACGAGGCATGTCCTGTAAAGTGGAAGGAGGAAGGGGACAAGACACTGAAGCCATCCGCTAAAATGGTGGGGAAGGTATTCGAAGCGATGCAGTAATTTTGCATCGTTCAATTTAAAACGGATGACGGGGGCCACGCCTTTGGCGTGTCCCCCGTTCTGTTTTTCAATCACTCTTTCGATATGCTAATATATCGAAAAGTTATCGGGAGAGGGAGAATTCAGACATGATTTCTGACAGGGCAACAAAGATAAAGCCGTCGCCCACGCTCGCCATTGATTCTAAGGCGAAGGCGATGAAGGCTGCAGGGGAAGATGTGATCAGTTTCGGCGTCGGCGAACCCGACTTTGATACCCCGGACAATATAAAAGAGGCAGCGGTCAAGGCGATGAAGGACGGCTTTACCAAATACACTGCGGTAGGCGGGATAGATCCTCTGAAGGACGCAATCATCGACAAGCTCAAAAACGACAACGGGCTTTCCTATGAACGAGGGGAGATCATCGCTTCCACCGGCGCCAAGCATTCCCTTTACAATGTCGCACAGGCGCTCTATGGTCCAGGCGACGAGGTGATCATACCGTCACCGTACTGGGTATCCTATCCTGACCAGGTTCTTCTGAATGACGCCGCCCCGGTTTTTGTCGAAACATATGAGACCGATTCCTTCAGGATGAGACCAGAGGCCCTAAAGGCACGGATCACAAGAAGGACGAAGGCGCTGATACTGAATTCGCCTTCGAACCCGACAGGGATGATTTATGACAGGAATACGCTGGAAAAGATAGCGGAACTGGCGTTGCAACACAACTTCTATATTGTTTCCGACGAGATCTACGAAAAGCTCGTATACGAGGGAGCGGAGCATCTCAGCATTGCCTCGATTGATAATGAGGTGAAGAAGAAGACCGTCCTCATCAACGGCCTATCGAAGTCTCACGCGATGACGGGATGGAGAATCGGTTATGCCGCGGGTCCGGCAAATGTCATAAAGGCGATGACAAATATCCAGAGCCAGTCGACATCCAACCCGACCTCAATCACCCAGAAGGCCGCGATAGAGGCGCTGAGAGGGCCGCAGGATTTCGTCGGCAGGATGCGCCAGGAATTCGACAGGAGAAGACGCTACCTCGTAGAAGAGCTTAACAGGATAGAGGGGATGCATTGCCTTATGCCGGAGGGTGCGTTCTATGCCTTCCCGAACACGTCGAAATTATACGGGAAGAAGGCCGGCGGGAGGCAGATAGCGTCTTCGGCCGATCTCGCACTCTACCTGCTTGAGGAGGCGAAGGTAGCCCTTGTGCAAGGGTCCGCCTTCGGAGACGATAATTACGTACGGCTTTCCTATGCGACATCCCTCGAGGATATCAGGAGGGGAGTCGATAGGATAAAAGAGGCGCTGGATAAGCTCGCGCCGTAGAGGCCTTTTTTCGCTTGGGTGGATTAATGAGTTATGAAAGGACATAGTATTGTCGCTCATTCTCGGTCTTCGACCTCCGAGGTATTTTCCCTCTTCAACATCAACTATATAATGCTGAATATCGGGAAAATAAAGCCGCTTTAATACTATGTCCTTTCATCTTCAGAATAATTTGAATAAAGCTGAATATTTGTCGGGAGTATGATGCAAGAGCCTTTTCATTCAGGATACGTTTCGATAATCGGCAGGCCGAATGTCGGCAAGTCTACTTTCCTCAACGCCATTCTCGGGCAGAAGGTTTCGATTGTCGCTGCCCGGCCCCAGACCACAAGAAACAAAATACTGGGGGTGAAGAATCTTCCCGCCGCCCAAATTATTTTTATCGACACGCCGGGTATTCACAGGCCAAGAAGCCTTTTGGGAGAGGTAATGGTGAGGTCCGCCCGGGAGGTGCTTTCAGACATTGATATCGTTCTCTTTATGGCGGAGGCCGGGGGTGACGTGCGCAGGGACGACATTATTGTCCAATCTTTAAAAGATGTGGACAGGCCGGTTTTCCTTCTGCTGAACAAAATAGACCGAATCAGAAAACCCGAGATACTGCGGATCATTGATCAGTATAGAGGACTTTTCGCTTTCAGGGAGATCATCCCTGTATCTTCCCTGAAGAAAGACGGCATCGACAATGTAGTCGAAAAGCTTCTTGTTTACCTTCCGGAAGGGCCGAGGTATTACCCTGAGGATATAGTCACGGACCAGCTTGAGAGGTTCATGGCTCAGGAGATAATAAGGGAAAAGATCATGGGGAAAACATCTGAGGAAATCCCCTACTCAGTTGCGGTGGAAGTCCAGGATTGGGCGGAGCGGCAAGACGGTATTGTTTCTATCAGTGCCAATATATATGTTGAAAGAGAGGGTCAAAAAGGTATAATAATAGGTGAAAAAGGCAGAATGCTCAAAGAAGTTGGTACGCTCGCCCGTATCGAAATCGAAAGACTTCTCGACGCAAAGGTTTTTCTGCAGCTATGGGTCAAGGTAAAAAAGGGATGGCGCGACAATAAGAAGATGTTACAGGAACTGGGGTATAAATAGATGCTCGTTGAGATGAAGGTTGAGGGCCTGCTCTTCGACCCAAGAAGCAATATGTATATACTTCTTCTGAAGGAAATTGATGCTTCGGGCACCCTTCCTATATGGATCGGAAAGCCCGAAGCTGATTCGATAGCCCTCGCGCTCGGAAA
Organism: Candidatus Sulfobium mesophilum; assembly: GCA_037916395.1. Classification (GTDB taxonomy): domain Bacteria; phylum Nitrospirota; class Thermodesulfovibrionia; order Thermodesulfovibrionales; family UBA6898; genus Sulfobium; species Sulfobium mesophilum_A. The sequence continues at coordinate 983 of JBAIXS010000107.1, read as the reverse complement.
GGTCGCAACTCCAAGACCTCTGACTCATGACCTTGTGAAAAACATCACCGATGGACTGAAAGTGAAGATCACCAGGATAGTGGTGACAGAGATAATCGATAATACCTATTACGCCCTTATCCATGTGAGCGACGGCAGGAAGGAAACCCTGATCGATTCGCGGCCGAGCGACGCGGTTGCCGTAGCCCTCAGGGCGAGTGCTCCTATTTTTGTGGAGGACAGTATCATGGCTACGAGGACAGCCGATGAACTTGACGAATGGCTGAAAAATCTTAAGCCTGAAGACTTCGGAAATATTATGTGATGCTTCACAGGACAGAAGGCATAGTCCTGAAGACAGTTCCCTTCGGAGAAGCAGACCTGATAGTAACCTACCTGACGAACGAATACGGCCTCATCAAAACCTTTGCAAAAAGTCCCCGCAAGATCAAAAGCAGGTTCGGAAGCAGTCTTGAACCCTTCACCCATTCGAACATCGCTTTTTGGGGCAGGGAGGACGCGCCCCTGCCGCGGCTTACCCAGGCTGATATTATCCATCCCTTTTCCGGTCTCAGGAACACGTTAAAATGTTTTCTGAAGATTTCCGAGATGACAGAGTTGACGTTGCACTTTGTCCCTGAGAGGGAGCGCAGCAGCAAGGTTTTTTCCCTCTTCCTGGATACGCTTCACACGGCCGAGACGGACTGTGATGCAGGTCTGCTTCCTCTTTATTATAAACTGCGGCTTCTTGAGATAGTGGGATATCTGCCAAGATTGAGCGGTTGTGGAAGATGCGGCAGGAGCGGACAAACCTTTTATCTTTCCCACGGCACAGTACTGTGCGAAGCATGTTCGGACGGACATAGGTCTTCGCTGCGGCTGTCTCCGGGCATGATAAGTCTCTATATGAGTTTACGTGAGTGGGCTTCTGTGAAGCTGCAGAGATTGAAACCTTCGGAGGACCTTGTATCAGGACTTTCGAAGGTATTGGATGAACATATTCG
>JBAIXS010000106.1:0-8633 GCA_037916395.1 Candidatus Sulfobium mesophilum | reverse complement strand
CATTGTTCTCTTCGGCGAGCTTCATATCAACCCCATCGTTCACTGGCTGCAGTATGAAGTCACAAAAGACCTCTTTATGCGCGTGGGAAAACGGTTAGTTGTAGGCGCCGAGATGTTTGAGGCGGATGATCAGATCATCATTGACGAGTACATGGCAGGGACGATAGGGCACGACAACCTCACCGCAGAAGCAAAGGTCTGGGACAACTATGAGACGGATTATCGGCCGGTCGTGGAGTTCTCATATGAACACGGCGTACCGTTTATAGGAACGAATATTCCGAGAAGATATGCGAGGCTTGTGGCACGGAGCGGTCTTGTGGCTTTGGAGAAATTGTCGGACCAGGCGAAACAGTGGATCGCCCCCCTCCCGATCCCTCTTGATCTAAAGAGCCCGACATACCGGGATCTTCTGGACCTCGGCGCCGCCCACGGTATGGAGGCGGAAAACTTCCTTGCAGCACAGGCGATAAAAGACGCTACGATGGCTCACTTCATCCTCACGAACCATTCTCCCGAAAAACTTTTCTTACATCTTAACGGCGAATACCATTCACGAAGATACGGCGGCATTTTCTGGTATCTTAAGCAGGCGCAACCGGATCTGGGGATTGTCACGATCACCTCGGTGGAGGGCGAAACGCTCGATTTTCTTGACGACTACAGGGATGTCGCCGACTATACCCTCGTCATCCCAAGGAGCATGACCAATACCGGCTGATAGGTGGGAGCGTAAGGAATAAAGAGGGACACCTATTTCCTTCCGCTGGGGGACTGCTCAGACGGCAGTATGAAAAAGACCATTTGGACGTCGTAATTGCCGTCATGCAGGTCCCTACTAAAGCAAAACCGCTTAAGAACTATACCTGTCTTAAAGAGCAATACCGCGATGGTCCATTTTAGTTGCGATACCTGGGAGCAGCGCCTTAGTCCTTTACGCGTCATTCATACCTTCTATTCAGAGTGCCCATTCAGGCGCAGAAAATGAAGAAAATTTAATGCTTATTTGAGCTGTCACTTTTATATAATGAACCTTGTAATTTGATTTTTAGATTGAAGTATCCTGTTGCGGAGCACCGGGAGCGTCTTACGGAGACGAAATAGCCGTTTAGTGAGAACGAAGAACAGTGAAAAAAGGTATGACGAAAAGTGCTGCTGAAAAATCATCGAGCTGCTGAAATGGACAACAAAAATAGAACTGGAGGGCAAAGAATGAAAAAGGTTTTTTCTGCCGGACTCCTGATCTTATTTCTAATGACGGGCTGTGCGGGCATGACTGATACACAGCAGCGGGCATTGTCGGGAGCGATGATAGGCGCCGGAGGAGGTGCAGTCATCGGAGCTCTCACGGGCGGGCCGGCTATAGGCGCAGCGATTGGAGCGGGCGTAGGGACTGCTGCTGGTCTTGTTGTTGATAATAACGAAAAAAAGAAGGCGACACATAAGACTGCCAGGAAAGCGAGCAAAACAAAGTCACATCGGGCGGCGAAGTCAGTCGAAGACAAGGAAATATAGTCATGAATTGCCCAAAGAAAGACAATTTTAAAAAAATATCGGCTATGCGCGGCATTCATTCAAGGGGCCTGATTTGAGCCATGCGCCGAGACATTGACCTGTCACGCTTATCCAGTAGGCTTCGTCTTGCAGTTCTATATATCGCCATCTTATCTCTTCTTGGATGTGCGACAACGAAAAGTGTTCATGAGGAATACAAGCCTGTTTCAAAGCAGCTGGAAGAATATATAGAACGAAATGAGTTTGCAGTTTCAAAAGGAGATGATGTTATCGGCCGGCTGGCATTCATAAGTCTTGAAAAGCAAGACACGCTGCCGGATATTGCAAGGCACTTCAGCCTTGGAATCAACGAAGTCAGTGCAGCCAATCCGGGGGTAGACGTATGGGTGCCTGAGGCAGGCGAACGCATCATGTTGCCTCTGAGTTTTATCCTGCCGGATGCCCCCAGAAAGGGCATCGTGATCAACTTGGCCGCGATGAGGCTGTTTCAATTTAAAGGAGACAGCGATTCAATGGCGGTGTTGACCTATCCGGTCGGTGTCGGCACTGAAGAGAGGCCTTCGCCCACAGGTCAGATGTATGTGGAGCGTAAGGCAGTCCGGCCGACATGGCATGTGCCCGCCTCAATCGCCAGGGATCATCGAAAAAAAGGAGATCCTCTGCCCGCTTCGGTCCTGCCGGGGCCTCAAAATCCTCTGGGCGAATACGCTCTTTATTTAAGCAAGACGAGTTATCTGATCCATGGCACCAATAAACCGGCCAGCATAGGTCTTAGGGCAACCAATGGCTGCATAAGACTCTATCCGGAAGACGTGAAAAAACTCTATGAGAGTACGCCGGTTAAAACGCCTGTTAGTATCGTTAATCAGCCATATCTCCTGGGTCGGCGTGATGGGGTAATTTACATGGAAGTTCATGGACCCAGGGAAAATCTCGACGCAGTTGAGTTCGACAGGGTATATACAAGATTGAGAAATATTGAAAAGGAATCCGGGCGCACGCTTGACTGGAGCAAAATTAAGCAGGTTATGACCGAGGCCCGGGGAATTCCTGTGCCCATATTCGAGATCGGGCAGGGAAGCGGGAAAGAGGTTGCGGAAACCATAGAACTTAAGCACCCGCTGGAATTATACGGCAGACCGAAAATACCGGAAATGAAAACTGATGCGTGGTCTGTTTTGGCTGCTGACATACCTGACGAGGCTGATGCCGTAAGGCTTGCCGCCATTATCAACCATCAGGGTCCGCAAATCCCGGCAAGGGTTTTATCAAGGGACGTCAGCTACCGTGTTATAGCCGGCCCCTTCAGTGATATCAGAGAGGCCAGAGATGCAATCAAACGCCTGAAAATTGACTTGGAAATAGACGCCAGATTGATTGAACCAGTCAAAAAAAGATAGTTAAGAGAAAGGAGGTGATTAGACGATGAAGAAGAGTATTTTGATGATCTCATTGATGCTTCTTGCCATTACTGCAGGGGGTTGTGCAACAAGAGGCGACCTCGAGAGAGTTCAGTCGCAGGAGATGCAGACGAGTGCGAAAGCCGACCAGGCAGCACGGGATGCGCAGGCTGCCAAGGCGGCAGCTGATGCGGCCACGTTAAAGGCAGATGCTGCCGCGGCCCGCGCCGAAAATGCCCAGAAGATGGCTGAGGAAAGTCAGAAACTCGCGGATGAGAAGGCTAAGCTAGCGGATGAGAAGGCTAAGCTGGCGGATGAAAAGGCGAAAAGGGCTGACAACATTTTCCAGCACTCAATGAAGAAGTAATTTCTTTTTATGCGGGGGCGCTTTGCCATGCGCCCCTGCTTCTGATGCGTTTACCCCGGAGGCCTGTTTTGGATTATGCCTGAAAAGACTTGATTTTGGTATCATTAAATACATTAATAATGAACACGAAGACGCAAATGAGTAAAAAACAGAGCAGGATGGGTAAGCATCTTAATTTTTTCTTTGTCTGCATCCTGATAACGCCGATTCTAATATACGGCTGCAGTGGATTTGAGGCCAAGTCAGCCTTTAATGAGGCAAATGATCTTTTCAGCCGGGGAAACTACAGGGCCTCCCTTAACAAATATGAGCAGATTATTAAGAAATATCCTGCGGCGGCAGACAGGGTCCTTTTCGAGACAGGTATTATTTATTCCTATCCCGGGAATGAGCAGAAAGATTATCAGAAATCTCTGGAATGTTTTAATAAACTCATTAGGGATTACCCGGAGAGCTGGTTCAGGAAAGACAGTGAGATGATGGTATTTAATCTTAATAATGTCACCTTCAAGGATATGACGATTGCTGCGCAGCAGAAACAGATTGAGGCTCTTCAACGAGAGGCTAAAAGCAAGGGGAATGAGATTCATACACTGCAAAGAAAAATTGAAGCTCTTGAACAGGAGATCAAGAGCAAAGAGAATGAGCTTATCAGCCTGCAAAAAGCAGATAAGATCCTGATAGAAAAGAAAGACCGGCGCATGACTCTGATCTCAAATGGCAGGGCGCTCAAGACTTACAAAATAGCCCTGGGCGGGAACCCGGATGGTCCAAAAGAAAGGCAGGGCGATAACAAAACCCCTGAGGGAACTTATGTTATCGATTCAAGAAATAATGAGAGTCTTTATCACCTGTCTCTTCATATTTCGTATCCGAACGAGAAAGACAAAAAGCACGCGAAAGAACTTGGTGTTTCGCCGGGCGGGGACATCATGATTCACGGCATTAAGAACGGCTACGCTTGGCTTGGTGATTTTCACAGGAGGGTGGACTGGACGAAAGGATGTATTGCGGTTACAGACGAAGAAATAGAGGAAATTGACAGGTTGGTGCCAATTGGCACGGCTGTTGAGATAAGGCCATAGAAGACCGCCTTAAACGATATTAAAATGTCCTAGACAACATTTCTGTTTACGGCTGTTGTAAACGCTTTTCTCAACTAGGCATCAACTCATACGGTCATGATTACCGTTAATAATCAGTGTTTCAATCAGACAGATGTAAAATCAGGCCTTCTTCCTGTTATACGCAACGGTTTCAATTTTTCATAACTGCAGATAACCCATCCAAGTCAGCAAAAAACAGCAGCGCTAGCTTGCCGTTATATCCTCGCAGTAAATGACGCGAGTTTAGAATTGCTATACCTGCTGAGTTCGTCCAGACAGCTAGAGAGCTATCTATAGCGCTCGGACGGTGGTCTTCGGTCTGAGGAGCCAGCGTTTTCTTTTTCCTGAGAAAAATTCTAAAAGAAACCTTCATCTATACTAAGCTCAAACCGGGCAGTAAAGCGCTGCTGTTCTCGCAAGAACGTTGCTTTATCATGACGGCTGTGGTATAAATACTTCGCTCGAGGGTTCAGTGTCAAAAAGATATAACTATTACTCATAGCCTGGATACAGGTGAAAGATTATTACGGAACTGCTTTAATGCTGACAGCATCGAACCTGCTGACCTTGGTAAAGGACGTCACTTTGGAGGGCTCGATGCAGGTGAGCGATGCGATCTCAGTGACATCCAGTCCTGTCAGCCGACGGGACTTTCTGGTTGATATCCAGTTCAAGACCTTTTCTTATACTTTCAACGCTTCCTTGACCTTCGCTGTTATGACAACTTTCTGGCTCTTCCTCGCTAAGAGGGGGAAGGCATATTCCGAGGCGCTTCTTGTCCTCGTAGGCATGCACCTCCTCTATATCTTCTCGTTTGAGGCAAAGACGCTGACTGAAATGCTGGTTCAGCAGGGCGTGGAGCGGGGAAGCATAATCCGTCTCTTCTTCTTTGGGGCTTCACAGACACCATGGTGATACGTTTCGAACCGTTTCTGGTAGGTTTTTACATGTTTCTTCGCTTCGCAAGAAAAAGCCATGGTTGAGAACTCAAGGCGGGCCCTGAAAACCCTCCTTAGGTGGCTTGCCTTGCCGCTGCATGATTTTTTGTCCACGCTCGGCGTCTGTCTAATTGAAGTCAGGCCTCTTTCCGTCTTCGCGATTCTGTTATCAGCTGTTCTTTCATGGTGGCTTTACGTCCCGATTCACGAACTGCTGCATGCCCTCGGCTGCATCATAACGGGAGGGAAGGTCTACCGACTCGAGATTGCAGGAATTTACGGGGCCTCTCTCCTGAGGAACTTTTTTCCTTTTATTTCGGTAGGCTCTGATTACTCCGGCCGGCTCTCGGGCTTCGACACAGGGGGAAGTGATTTCACTTTCTTCATAACTGATCTCTTGCCATACTTCCTTACTGTCTTTCTCGGCGTGCCCCTCCTAAAGTCTATATCTTTTCTTAAATCATCTTCCCTCTCCAAGTGCATCTTTTTCGGATTGGCCGCACCTGTTGCCTATTCACCTTTCATGTCTTTTTTTGGCGATTATTACGAAATGGGTTCCATTTTAATTTCGCGGCTTGTCCCACACCGCATGCCCGCTGTGCCACCCGACAGATGGAGGAGCGACGACCTTTTCAGGCTTTTGGACAGACTGTCAATATCCCATACAGTCTCGCACACTCTTGATGCCGCCGTCGTCCTCTGTTCACTTCTTACGGGCATGATGCTGGCTTTTGCCACTTATTGGGCCGGGGCTCTCTGGAGCCGAATGTTCTCAAAGTGCAAAAAAAAACGCGTTCTGTAACAGTGCAGTTATATTTTTTAAGCACAGGAAGAAAGATTCGGGACACTTAGCCTCTTTTGTCCTCACCTGCATAAGTGAAACGGTCTATTAGCCCCTCGTGTTGCAACATATTATCACCTACAGCCGAAAAGTTGCGATCACCCAGAGTTTACAGTTCTCCCCGTCCGGCAAGATGGACTATCCGGTCGGCTGTCCTTATTGCCAGCGCTTCAATCGTCAGAGAGGGAGACTCTCCTCCGCCAGAACTGGGGAATACACTCGAATCAGCTATGAAGAGGTTCTTCCATCGATGACTCCTGCCGTATCTGTCAAGGACTGAGATTCCTGGATCCGTTCCCATCCGGCAGGTACCAAAGACATGGGTCGATGAAAAAAAATCGTACGTGCCAAATTCCTCGAAGATCTTTTCTGCGCCGGAGGCCAGCAGTATTTCGCGTGACTTCGCAGCCATGAATTCGAGGCGGGCTATTTCCATCACGCCGAGATGTGTATTAATTCGCGCAACAGGCTTCCCCTGGCCGTCTTCAACGTTCGGATTGAGATCGATATATGATTCCGGGTTCGGCAGCGATTCACCGATGGCAATGATCGTGAGGGCTCTGCCGAAAACCCTCTTCATTTTCTCCTTGTGTTTCCTACCCCAGCCGCCCGCCACGCGCCTTGCATAACTGATCGGGCCAAGCAGATCCGATTCGGGCGTTCCCGAGCAAAAACGGCAGCCTCCGGCTATGCCCGGTATCGAATTCGGCGAGTTAAAATCCCAGCAGACACCTTCGACGGCTATACCGCGATAACTGCCGAGCGGTTCGGGGTGAAGTCCGCTCGAACTCCACGCAAGCGTCTCCATGAAATTCTTCCCAACCTGTCCTGATTCGTTTCCGAGTCCATAGGGAGCGTAGCGGTTGCTTGACATAAGAAGAAGTCTCGGCGTCTCTATGGCTCCGCATGCAACGACCACCGCAACGGCGGCCAATCTGTGACTGTTACCTTTCCTGTCCGCATAATGGACAGCAGCGACCCTGTCCGCCGGTCCGGCCTCCAGCCTTGTGACCTGAGAGTCGCTTCTGACTTCGCAGAAGCCGGAATCGAGGGCCTTGCGAATGAAGGTCACATCAACGCTGCCCTTGTCTGTCCTCATGCATCCGCGATAACAGTTGGCGCAATAGTTGCAATCTGGTCGTCCGTCATAGGGGCGCGACAGAATTGCGACGGAATTTTCCGACCAGTTCAGTCCCAGCCTGTGGCAGCCGTCCCTTATTTTTGTACCAGCATAGCTCAGCCGGTGCGGCGGTAGTGGGTAGGGCTCGCTTCTGGGGCGTGCGGCGTCTCCTGCAGGTCCAGCAACACCGGCGATGCGTTCAGCAATGCAATAGAAAGGTTCAAGCTCCTCATACGAGAGAGGCCAATCGGAGCCTACACCGAAGCGTCTGTACATCTTCATCGCACCAGGATGGAGACGCTGGGCCTCGGCACTGAAGACTAGAGTGCTGCCGCCCACACCTCTTTTGTGATGATAAGAATCGACCATTCTCTGACCTGTAGTATTTGCCCTGCCTGAGATATGGTTCCACGAAAGGAGCCCCTCCTTGCTTGCGTCGAGGTTCTGCATTCGACCAAAGGTATAGCGCCCCCTGTGCTTGGCCTTCTCTGGAAACAAATTCTGTTCCCAGTCGGTCCTGTCAAGTCGATATTCGGAAGGTCTGTACAAAGGACCGGCTTCGAGCACAAGCACCTTTATCCCCTTGCGAGAAAGGGCCCACGCCGCGGCTCCTCCCCCCGCACCCGAGCCGACGATGATTACGTCAAATGACTTATCGGCCATTATGAAAGAAATGATTGCGGCTTTATGTAATCAGGATATCCGTCGGGCTGCGGCGGGCCCTGGTATCCAAATCCCCGCCAGCTTGCAGGATGCGCGTAATAGTGGTAAAAGGCATCGGATCTCAAACGTTCAAAAAATATACGGGCCAAGGTGCCCGCAGGAGCACCGGCTGCCCCCCCCACGACATCTTCGCGCTCGCGTTCGCCGAGTAACAAGTATTCGGTCACTCCCCTGCTCTTCGCCTTCCCGTCAAGCCATCCACAGCCTTTCTTGATGAGCCTTCTGTACTGTGCGTCATCAGACGACGCAGCTAAAATTTTTTCTGCCACGCCAAGCTGCAGCGCACCCGGCGTTTCGGTCGCTGGAATGAGAGTATCGAGGAATGCCTCAAGGGTCCGACGCTCTCCGACATCCAGTTGAGCCGGAATGAAAACTTCCTTGAGTATATAGCCAGCCGACGCAAGCAATCCGGTCCCAAAAGTCAGTCTCAGGAAATTCCGGCGGTTCATCAGTACCTTAAAACCGGCATGTCCGATTATCGAAGAACTTATTTTTTCCTTTTAAAGATGAAATAGAGTCCCGATAATCCCATTGCAACCGCAGTTCCCACCATACCCCACGGTGCAAGAGTCGGAACAGACACCGGCTGCGGTGGCGGAGACACCCCTGCTAAAGCAACCCCT
>JBAIXS010000105.1:0-3824 GCA_037916395.1 Candidatus Sulfobium mesophilum | reverse complement strand
GGGACATCGGGCATCTTGAATGCCCCTGGTCTTTATTTCGAAATAAGGTATAAAGGCAAACCCCTCGATCCGGCGCAGTGGTTAAGACACAGAAGAGGATAATTCAGGAGGTCAGTTGATGAAAGGCAAAAAGACGACGTTGATTCTGTTGCTGGTGATCCTGGTTGCGGCGGTCAGCGTCTCGATCGGGAGATACTCTGTAACCAACGTAAGCGCTGCTGGAGAGGGATACGAGGAGCTGAAGACCTTTACCGAAGTCATGTCGATGGTCAGAAAATATTATGTCGAGGAAGTCAAGACCAAGGACCTGATATACGGAGCGATAAAGGGCATGCTCAGTTCCCTCGACCCGCATTCGAGCTTTATGCCTCCCGAGGCCTATAAGGAAATGCAGGTAGAGACAAAGGGCGAATTCGGAGGGCTCGGCATCCAGATTGGAATAAAGGACAAGGCACTCACCGTAATAGCACCTATTGATGATACGCCGGCCTCCCGCGCAGGGATCAAAGCGGGAGACAGGATTGTCAAGATCAACAAGGAAGTAACGAGGGATATGTCGCTTCAGGACGCAGTTTCAAAGATGAGGGGCGCCCCTAAGACATCGGTCACAATCAGCATCCTCCGCGAGGGGTGGGAAGGTCCGAAGGACTTTACCTTGACGAGGGAGATCATCAAGATCAAGAGTGTGAAGTCAAAGACCCTTGATGACGGGATAGGTTATATCAAGATCAGCCAGTTTCAGGAGCAGACGGCTTCAGACCTTTCTGAGGCCATAAATAAACTGACAGAGGAGAAGGTAAACTCGCTGGTGCTCGACCTCAGAAACAATCCGGGCGGCCTTTTAAACAGCGCCATCGATGTTTCCAGTAAATTCCTGCCGAAGGGAAAACTCGTCGTTTACACAAAAACGAGGTCTGGAGAAAAGTCGGAGTTTTTCACGGATGGCGATTCAAACTTTTCTCAGCCCATGATAGTGCTGGTCAATCAGGGAAGCGCAAGCGCTTCGGAGATAGTTGCAGGCGCACTTAAGGACTGGAACCGCGCCATCATTCTTGGCACGCAGACGTTCGGAAAAGGGTCTGTACAGACGGTAATCCCGCTTAGCGACGGGGCCGGACTTAGGCTTACCACAGCAAAATATTACACTCCGAAGGGGATATCGATCCAAAACACCGGCATCACACCGGCAATCGTCGTTAAGCTGGAAGCAAAAAACGGCGCGAAAGAACACCCAGTCCTGAGAGAGAAAGACCTTGAAAGGCATTTAAAGAACGAACAGACGGAACAGAAGCCTGAAGAGATGGAGATGGCCCCGATAGAGGTGGATGAAAAAGACGATATCCAGTTGCAGCGCGCTATAGACATCCTAAAGACCTGGAATGTTTTTAAAGGCGCGCCTAAAGAATCGCAAACCGATAAATAGTATCTGTATATAAAGTCTTTATCTGTCATCCTCCGGTTTATCCGGGGGATCCAGAACATTTCAAAAACTGGGTCCCCCGATCAAGTCGGGTAATGACGGATAATGGAAATCGCAGTTCACACAGATTCTATTTTCTGCTCACTTTTTTTAAGACATGTCCCGCATAATTTTTGATATAGAGACTGTTGGAAAAGATTTTGACTCATTCGAAAAACCCGTCCAGAATTATTTGCTCCAGTGGGCGGAATCCGAAGAAGAAAAAGAAAAAGTACAGGAAAGCCTTTCCCTTTATCCCCTGACGGGAGAAATTGTCGCCATAGGCATGCTGAATCCTGACAGCGGCAAAGGAGCTGTCTACTTTCAGAACACCGGCGAACCAATTCTTCCATTCGAGGAAGAGGGCATACGTTACGAAACAGGTACCGAAGGGGAAATTATTATAAAGTTTTGGGACGCCGTGAAAAGCTACGACCAGTTCGTAACATTCAACGGCAGAGGGTTTGACTGTCCCTTCATTATGATTCGTTCGGCGGTTTGCAAGATCAGACCGAAAAGGGACCTCATGCCAAACAGATACGGAGACGTCCACATAGACCTTTTCGATCAGCTAGGTTTTTACGGCGCATCACGGCGCAAGTTCAGCCTGGATATGTGGTGCAGGACCTTCGGGATAAAGAGTCCCAAAGAAGACGGCATTGCCGGCAATCAGGTAAAAGAACTCTTCCTTGCCGGAAGGCATGTCGATATCGCAAAATATTGCGCCGGCGATTTGCGTGCAACAAAAGAATTGCTAACGGTCTGGGAAAATTATCTGAAATATCCGAATAAACAAAAGTCCGACGCCAAGAACTAACACAGACTATTCATAATTGTTGATGGAGGAGGAGACAATCTTTTCGCTCATTCTCGGTCCGTCAAGACTCCGGCCCTCCGAGGCAATTTCTCGCCTCGCCTTCGCGGCGATACAAGAAATTGAAGCCGCTCAAAGACAGTTTCCTCCTTTAATATTTTAAATAGGGGGAAAGTTTATGAAAAATCTGAGATTAGCGAAATCTAAGCAAATTTCGCAATCTGCGTTATTCATGAATTTCACACAAAAAGAGACAAAATAAGGCGGGGTATGGTATTTGAGCGGTTTCTTTTGCCGATATACCTACAGTGTGTTTTTTGGGGATTATGAGGCAAAAGCCTCGGAGCTTGCCAGCCTGAGGCGGGCAAGTGAGAATGAGAGAAAATACCATATCCCGCCTTATCGCCCAGATGTTATGTATTAGGTAATCTGCGTAGATTTTGCTAATCTTCCAAAATATATTGGTTTACCTTCTCGACCTCGAATTTTTCTGCCTCCAACACATTTCCGGCAAACCGGAAGATCCGCCTGCGGACTTCATCGCTCACATCGGGATAAAAAACAGGGTTCGCTACAACCGCCGCCCTGAATGCGAAAAATGGGGCGACTACGCCGATAAGCTTCTCATCGCCCGACCGGCCGGTATATTCATCGAAGAAAAGCCTTAGCCCTTCCATATAAGCGTCCCTAACGTCCCCGTGGGTCCTGAGCGAAAAAAAAATATAGTTTATGGCGAGTGCTGTGATATCATCTGCAGGTTCACCCCAGGGGCCCCTGGACCTGTCCAGCAGAATGAAATCCTCATCTCCCCTGAACCATATATTGCCAGGATGAAAATCTCCGTGTATCTGTGACAGCCGTCCGTAGAGGGGTTTGAGCTTCGTCCTCCAGTCAACACATTTTTTCTCTATCCAGGCCATATCTTCGTAACCTAAAGTGCCGTCCGGGTAAGTGTCGAAAACACCCATCAGACATTCCCCGTGACCTATTATGTCTCTGAGCTTTCGCCAGTAAAGTCCCCGGGCGTCTTTTTTGACCGAATGGATTTCAGCCAGATACGCAGCCATAGACTTAATCTTCTTTATGTCCCTGCTGCCGAGTTTTTGCTTTCTCGAAAAATCCCTGAGGTCCCCGAAATAATCATCTCCTGCCGCCCTCTCCATCAGCAGGTAATATTCTTTTGCCCCACCGATAGATCTGATCACGCCGTCAGGCATCTCGGCCAACACATCGACCGCCTGTACGTGGCGCGGCAGGGTCCGGTATTCATCGAGGTCAAGAAGAAATACTGCCGCACGGTCGGAGGGATAATCATGACCGAGTCCGTCGGAAAGAAGCTTTTTTACGACATAAGACCTCTGGCCTCCCGGGGTTTTCATCTCCACATGGAACCCTGAACCCTGCACTCCTGAACCAAGTTTTTTTATCACGACGCTGCTGACGTCCCCGAACGTCTTCAGAATAAAAGCCTTGATCGCTTCTTCGTTGATCATACTCTAATTATATAGCTCAGCCAGTGGCATTCAAATAGGGTGGGATCATACAAAAAAA
>JBAIXS010000104.1:0-3956 GCA_037916395.1 Candidatus Sulfobium mesophilum | reverse complement strand
CATTTTTTATTGATCGGCATAGCGGCATTGCTATTACTGATAGCCGGAGCTGGATGCAAATCCGGCACGGCAACTACTCCCAGAGAGGTCTTAAGCAAATATTTCTCGTCGGCGGTCAGTCAGGATTACGCCGCTACTTACAACTGTTACTACGGTGCCTATAAGGCGAAGATAAACAAAGACGAATATATAAAGCATCGCAAGGAGGCGTCGGTATTACAATCCTACGACATCCTTGCAATCAACATGGAGGGTGACAAAGCGGCGCACGCAGATGTAAAGCTGACATTTGCGCCCTCTGAGAAGCTGGGACGAAAAGAGCCGATTTCGACCGTCGTAAAAGAAGAGATGGTTAAAGAAAACGGGGAATGGAAGATCAAGGTATGGTGATGTCTCTGAAAGTGATACCTTAGAAGAACACTTTTATAAGGGGCATACCGCCCCTTTGCGCCTCCGCCATCAGACATTGTTACTTGTGCAGGTATCCCCTTTTTGCAAAATATCTGCTAAGATTGTCATGACATCCGGTTTTAAAAAGGGGATAAGCCATGTCACGGGAAGACAATATTTTTCAGGAGCTGACCGCCGGGGATTTCGAAAAGATCAAATCTTTGGCGGAAAGACAGGAGTATGGCGGGGGTCAGCTGATATTTTCAGAAGGCGACACCGCTGATTACATTTATTTTATCGAATCAGGCCGGATATCCATATCAGTTCAGAAATTCACGGTCAAAGAAGAAATCGGCGTTCTTGGACCCGGCGAATACTTCGGCGAAATGGCCTTCTTTTATAAAGACAAACGGACAGCTTCGGCCACTGCCCTGACGGACGCCGTCCTGCTTAGAGTCGGCAAAAAAGCTTTTCTTCAACTCATAAGGAGCGCCGGCGCGATCGCCTTCAAAATACAAAACATCATTGCCAGACGTAACGGAGAGCTTCTTTTGAGGGAAAGCCTCGTGGATATAACCGGCATCAAGGGTAAACATTTCCACCTCAGCATCAAAGGTGACCCCTCGATGCGTGAGACTACATTTACAAGGGAGAGATACGAAAGCGTTGTCGACAAGGTCTTGCCACTGCTTGAGGCAGGGCTGATTGATCTATTACTGAACCGGTGTATTTATCAGATCTATGTCGGCTTCAACAACGGCGAGGTCCGTACGTCATCGGTCTTTGATCCCTTCAATGAAGAAATTCATCAGGCCAATAAGCTGACAGACGAGGCTTACATCGACCGTCACTTTGCCGAAGTCAGTTACGAAGAAAAGATATCCATGCTCAGGCGTTTATACGAGGCAGTTGCCGCCGATCCCATCTTCATGGGGCTACCGGATCATTTCAAAAAAATATTCAGCGGTTATTTCAAAAACTGGCAGTCTGTCACCCCCGCAGAAATCGTCAAAACCATATCACAGCTGGCTTCCCTCAGGAGCATTCCAAATTATTATCTGCGCAATATTACTATAGGCATAGCCAGAGACACAATCCGCATGCAGTTCAACTGCGACGGCACGCATATCGTCAGCGCAGAAGATTACCAGCGATTTATCGAAGAGAACCTTTAGAAAGGGTTTCAGGCCGGTTTTTGCCCGGATGGGGATTCCGGCCGGTAAATTGGACCGGACGGTTGTTGACATTGGATTTAAACCGATATAAACATATGTCTATAGGCCGCCGTAATAATCAATGCATCCACTTCAAAGAAGGGAGTTTGTCATGCAGGTTTCCTCTACCGCAAAATTGCTCCTCGACGTTTACCGGGATTGCCGGATACTCGCAGATGAGCATTTGACGATGAAGGCTCTGTTAACGACAAAGCTGAGCTGGCACAGGGAGCATCAGGATAATTTCCATGTCGCACTGGAAGAACTTATTGACAGTGGATATCTGGAGAAAGTGGCTTCAGGTCTAGTTCTCACGGACGAGGGATATCATTTCCTCAATAAGACAAAGGTAAACAGACGCAAGGCGTCAGGCAGGCGTTACAGGCATTAAATTGTTTATAGGATAAAACGCCATTCATTCCATTTCGCAGGCCTGTTTGATAATCCTGCTGTCATGACTCTGAAGATCATTGCACGAAAGCGGACCATGCAAGACCGGACAAACCTGCCCGGAATGCCTGAAGAGCAGTTGACCGGCGATCTGCACAAAACTGAAGTCCGCTATTTTGAATTCCAGCCTCTTTTTTCCGAAGACCTGCAACCGGACCTAAAGCGCCCGCTGTTTCGGCATACAAGTTAATTCGCTGAAGTCGGCCTGATATCGACCTGACATTTGACCCTGTACATTTAATATGTATTTGATAGAATATCAAAAAGGGGATTTCTCGGTGAACTTGTCTTTAAAAAAGAAGGATGTACCTATTCACCCTCTACTTGCCTGCAGACGTCCAAGATATTTTAGGGCATTGATAATCGCGTTTTTATTATCGTCTCCACTGGGATGCACTACCACCGTTTTAATGGCAAGATGCAGCAACTGGACCTATCAGGGATTAAGCGCTGATTTCCTGCAAAATAATTACAAGATTGGAGTAACAATACGCGAATGTGCTTTCAAGTGTAAGTGCTCAATCAAGGGTCCCGAAGTCAGTTGTGAATCCGGCGAAAATGGCGACTGCTTTAAGGACTGCGCAAAAAATTGGGAGGTTGAGTGTATAACATGGACTGAGACGCCCGTGACCGTCGATTTCATAACTCTTAGGCCGTTGGAAAATAAGGATTCACCTCGTTAACATCAATCTCTTTTATCCGGTAATATCATCCCGATTCACTGCAACTATTTGAATCAGTCAGTCAGATGTTCGGAGATAAAGGCATCCAGGCCGTCAATGTATACATTCCCTGAAAGCAGGAATCCCTCGTTATGTCCGCCGGTAATCCTAAGAAACTCCTTCGGGTCAGTTGCCCCCTCAAAAAGCCTGACTCCTTGCGCATAGGGCACAATCTCATCCCCGGGACTATGGATGAAGAGCTTCGGCAGCTTTATCCTTCCCACTTTGCTGATAGATTCATAATGATAGCGCGAGATAAGCCGGACCGGCAGGTATGGAAAGAACTTTTTCCCCAGGTCCGGCACTGAAGTAAAGGCCGATTCCATGATTAGTGCGCCTGCCTGTTTTCGGAGCGCCAACTCTGCTGCCACGGCGCTTCCGAGAGAACGACCAAACAGAACAATTTTTTCAGGCTTCACGTGAAGAACATTTATAAGATAATCCCAGGCGGCCTCTGCGTCACGATAGGTCCCTTCTTCGTCCGGAGAGCCCTTGCTCTTTCCATATCCACGATAATCAAAAATAAGCACGCCGAGACCAAGGCCATGAAAAATCTTTATCGAATCCAGACGATGGGAGATATTTCCGGCGTTCCCGTGACAAAACAAAACTAAACCACGCTCATCCTCCGCCGGGATATACCATGCTGAGATGTCCACGCCGTCTCTCGTCCTTAAGGTCAGCTCCTGAAAATCCAGCCCGATATCACAGGGAGTGGCCTCTATCTCCCTTGAAGGAAAATATAGCATTCCCCCTTGTGTCACGTATGCATAGGAAACAAGAAGTAGATAGCCTGTTGCCAGACTGACTATAACCAGAAACAACATTCTCTTTACGTTGTGGTGCGCAGCATGACTGGAACTTTTGGAGCCTCCTTTATCGTAAACGTTCCACATGTCGCCTATCTGCTATCCAGTATATCAAAGGCGCCGACTTCATGAAAAAATTGCATTAGGACCTCCTCAGTGGGTTTGCCGTACAGATCGGCACGGTGAAAGTAGCTTACAGACATGTTGATAAACTTTGGAAAACCCGCCGAGCGAAATCTGAGCCGGGCAAACAGCGCTGCAGGGATTCAGTGCACTGGCGATCAGTCATTTCAGCCGCTTCGTGTATGTCTGCCTGATGTAATTGTTACATTTCTTAGGCAACGCAAAGAATGAGACTTACCACGCCTGAG
>JBAIXS010000103.1:0-13344 GCA_037916395.1 Candidatus Sulfobium mesophilum | reverse complement strand
AAATGAATAATTTTTCTAAATTTCTGTTCTTGATAGTTTTACTTTCTGGCTGCGCAGGCAATCAGGTATTAGTGACTTACTATTCCAACCCTACAGGTGCCCTGTTTTTTAAAGGACAAAAAGTTGTAGGGTACACTCCTGTAACGATTGAATATGACGTCCAGCCAGGGACTGAAAAAGAGAGACATTTAAACCTGCAGGGCGCAAAAGTTGTTTGGGCAAGTGGCGCCTCAATTACAATTGACTCGCTTGACCTTGTTCAGGGTCAGGGGGCGAATTTCTATTTTACCTTTATTCGCCCAAACGTTCCCGGTCGTGAAATAGATTTTAATTTTGCATCAGAATTGCAGCAAAATCTTATGTTGGTTCAGCAGACTGAATCGCAAAAGATCCGGAATTATTTGCAAATGTACAATAATTATCGACGCTCTTATGCAACGAGTTTTGAATCTTTCAACTGCACGTCAGCACAAACAGGAAGTTATATTTACGCCGATTGCCATTAATTTTTTCTAATGCTGTTTTGCCGGCGTTCATTTCATGAGATACGTGGATGCTCGGCATTAAGCGGGACTGCGGGTGAGTATTGTCAGCAGACTTTCCTGCTACACCTCAAAGATAATCGGCATAATCATCGGCTTTCTCTCCATCGTATTTCTGAGATACTTTTTTAATACGGAACGGATCTTGGCCTGGATGAGAGACTTGTCCGCGATGATTTCGCTGTCGAGCTCCCTCATGGTGTTTGCAACGAGTTCCTTAACATCGGTGATCGTTTCCTGAGAAGCGTCTTCGAAGACAAACCCGCGTGATATAATATCCGGCCCCGATACGATGCTCCCGGTAAGTTTCTCGATGCCGATGAGTACAACAACGATTCCGTCATGTGCCAGTCTTCTTCGGTCTCTGAGGACCATGTCCTCCACGTCCCCGACGCCCTTGCCGTCGACATATATCCTGCCGGAAGTTACCTCGCCCCCTTTGGCGGCTGTGCCGCCGGAAATCTCGAGCACTTCGCCGTCGTCGAGGATGAATATATTTGATTTGGGTATCCCTGTCTTTTCCGCGAGTCTCGAATGATAGATCTTATGGCGAAACTCACCATGCACCGGCATAAAGTATTTTGGCTTCACCAGGTTGAGCATCAGTTTAAGCTCTTCTTTTGAGGCGTGGCCCGAGACATGTATTTCCGAGACCTTTTCGTAGATAACGTCTGCTCCGCGCCTGAACAGATGGTTTATGATCCTGCCGATCGACTGCTCGTTGCCCGGTATCATCTTGGCAGAAAGGATAACGATATCGCCCTCTTTTACTTTTATCGATTTATGCTCATCCGTGGCTATCCTGGAAAGGACGCTCATCGGTTCGCCCTGACTCCCGGTGGTGATGACAACGACCTCATTGTCAGGGAAATTCTTAAGTTCGTCCAGTCTCATCCACGTGTTCTGTGGCAGCCTCAGATAACCCAGGTCAAGCGCAATCTGCGTATTGGCGATTACTGATTTCCCCGAGAGTACCACCTTCCTGCCGAACATCACGGCCACGTCTATCACCTGCTGTATCCTGTGTATGTTTGACGCGAAGGTCGCAATAATTATCCGGCCTTTGGCCGTGGCGAAGATGTCTTCGAAGGCCCTCCTCACCTCTTTTTCAGAAAAGGTGAAGCCGCCTTTTTCAGCGTTGGTGCTGTCGGACATAAGGAGGATGGTCCCCTTTTCCCCGTATTCCGAGAATTTATGGAAGTCCATGAGCTGACCGTCGACCGGCGTCGGATCGAGTTTAAAATCGCCCGTATGCACGATTATGCCTACGGGTGTCTTTATGCCGAAGCCGACTCCGTCGACTATGCTGTGTGTAACCCGTATAAACTCGACTTCAAAGACGCCGAGAGTCACAACCTCCCTCGGCAAAACAGAGTTAAGCTCAATGTGTTCGAGGTTATGCTCCCGAAGCTTCTCCCGTACGAGCCCGAGGGTCAGTGGGGTGCCGTAGACAGGCACGTTAAGTTCCCTGAGGAGAAAGGGCAGGGCGCCGGTGTGGTCCTCATGTCCGTGGGAAAGGACGATACCCCTTACCTTTTCCCTGTTTTCGAGTATGTAGGTGAAGTCGGGTATTACGAAGTCAATCCCGAGCATGTCTTCCTCAGGAAACATGAGACCTGCATCTATGATGATCATGTCCTCGCCGTACTCAAGCACGGTCATGTTCATGCCGATTTCTTCGACGCCTCCAAGAGGTATGACAGAAAGCACGCCGTTTACCGTCTTTTGCAAGACTTCATTATTTCTTTCTTCCATGACTCCCCCGGGACCGGAGGCGGCCCGTCAACCCTGGAATTATTGTTTGCTGCACAAACACGTACATGCGGCTCTCTATTATTTTATGAGCATTTCAAGCAGCGCCTTTTGGGCGTGGAGCCTGTTTTCAGCCTGATCGAAGACAGCGCTTTGGGGACCGTCCAGAACTGCATCAGCAATCTCTTCACCCCTGTGCGCGGGAAGACAGTGAAGGACGGTGACATCTTTTTTCGAACAGGACAGCAATCTGTCGTTAATCTGATAGTCCCTGAACCGCTCCTTCTTCTCCCTGGAATGAGCCTCCTGTCCCATGCTGACCCAAACATCGGTATAGATGACATCAGCCAATCCTGCAGCCTCCTTGGGGTCACGCAGTACCACAATCTCGCTGCGGGCCGAAGACATTGCTTTCTCCAGGATGCCGGCATCAGGTTCGAAACCCTCCGGACATGCAACCGTAAGATTAAATCCCATCAGAGAGGCAGCCTCGACCATGGAATTGCAGACATTGTTTCCATCGCCTATAAAAGCGACCTTAAGACCCTTCAGTCTTCCCTTTCTTTCTATTATCGTCATCATATCCGCCAGTATCTGGCAGGGATGATGAAGATCGCTCAGACCGTTGATTACAGGAATGGAAGAATTCCCGGCGAACTGTTCCAGAGTCGAATGCGCAAAAGTACGTATTACTATCCCGCTAAGATACCGCGAGAGAGTCTTTGCGGTATCGGCCAGGGTTTCGCCCCTTCCGAGCTGAAGTTCGGAGGGATTCATCGTGACCGCCATGGCTCCAAGCTGGTAAATGCCCACTTCGAAAGAGATGCGGGTGCGCGTGGAAGGTTTCTCAAAAAACAGACCTAAGCTCCGGCCGATGAGAGGACATTTACCTGCGTCTTTTCCTGCCTTCAGATCCCTGGCGCGCGCAAGAAGACTATTTATTTCATCAGCCGATAAGCCCCACAATGTAAGAAAGTCTCTTTTCATCCGTTCTCCGGTTAAATGTGATCCATCGTTTGTTCCAGAACATCAATAAGATGGTCGATCTCTCTTTCAGTAACGATCAGGGGCGGCATAAACCTCAGAATATTACCGGCCGTACAGTTTATGAGTACCCCTCTGTCCATGCAGGTTTTTACGATCGGCGCGCCGTCGCGTGTCAGTTCCATCCCTATAAGAAGTCCCATGCCCCGAACATCGGCAATGACGCTCGGGAATTCCTTCTTCATCTCCTCAAGCCTTTTTTTGAAGTACTTTCCCATCCTCCGGCACTGATCAAGGATAAAGCCGTCTTCAATCAGCACTTCCAGCGTGACGACTGCCGCGGCACAGACGAGAGGATTGCCTCCGAAGGTGGAGGCATGCGTTCCCGGCTGAAACCCTGAGGCGATCTTGTCGGTCGCGATCATGGCCCCTATCGGAACCCCGCCGCCGAGACCCTTGGCCAGGGTTACAATGTCCGGATTAATGCCGAAATGTTCATACGCGAAAAGTTTTCCCGTCCTGCCCATTCCTGTCTGGACTTCGTCGAGGATCAGCAGTATGCCGTGCCTGTCACAGATTTCCCGGAGGTCGCGCAGATAATCGGGGTCGGGAATTTTTACTCCGCCTTCTCCCTGTATAGGTTCCATCAGCACCGCGCAGGTTTCCTTGGTAATGGCCCTGTCGACTGCGTCTATGTCGTCGAAATCGACATGCTTGAATCCGGGAACTAGAGGCTCAAATCCGGCCTTGAATTTTGCCTGACCGGTAGCCGATATGGTGGCGATAGTCCTTCCGTGAAACGAATTGAGCGCTGTAATAATTTCGAATTTGTTGACGCCGACCTGCTCTCTGAAATATCTGCGTGCGAGTTTTATCGCTGCCTCATTGGCCTCTGCGCCGGAGTTGCAGAAGAACGCCTTGTCCGCGAAGGAGTTCTCAACGAGAAGCTTGGCAAGCTTAATCTGCGGCTCTATATGATAATAATTGGATACATGTATCAGTCGCTGTGCCTGCTTCTGTATTGCGACGACGACCTTGGGATGGCAGTGGCCCAGGCAGTTGACAGCAATACCGCCAACGAAATCAAGGTACTCCTTGCCGTCCGAACTCCAAACCTTCATCCCGCGTCCCTTTCTGAGGACTATTGGGAACCTGTTATAGGTATTCATCAGATACTGGCTTGATTCTTCCAATAATTTCTTGGCGTCCATGCAGGAATAATACCGTAAAAAGTATTGAAAAATCAAATGGATAGGGTTTCCAGAGATAATCATCTGTGAGTTTATAAAAGGATTGCCTGTTGGGAGATAGCCTCGCCGGAACATAATGCCTCGGTAATTCTAATCCGGTAGAATCATTTGGTTGATACGGAGGAATGATTTCTAAATATGGTAAATTATACAAAAGGAAAGGATAACACATGATATGAAAATAGCTGTGACAGGGAAGGGCGGAGTAGGAAAGACTACACTTGCCGCTGTATTGAGTTTTCTGTTTGCCTCTGAAGGGAAAAAGGTCATAGCAGTTGATGCCGACCCTGATGCGAACCTTGCCTCCGCGCTCGGCATACCGCGGGAAGAGGCGGCTAAGATAAGGCCTATAGCAGACCTCGCAGAACTGATAGAGGAGAGGACCGGATCAAAACCAGGCAGTATGGGCGGCGTATTCAAACTTAATCCAAAGGTGGATGATCTCCCTGAAGGGTTCGGTCACAGGGTTAACGGCATTACTCTTCTTGTAATGGGCAAGACCAAGGCTGCCGCCTCAGGATGCTACTGCCCCGAAAGTGTTTTCCTTAAAAGGCTGCTCAAACACCTTGTTGTCGAAAGGAATGAAGTCGTTATAGTCGACATGGAGGCAGGAATTGAGCACCTGACCAGAGGTACGGCAGGTGCTGTCGATGCATTTATTGTGGTGGTAGAACCCGGACAGAGGTCTATCCAGACAGCCGGGGTGGTTAAGTCCATGGCAAAAGAGCTTGGCGTGAAGAATGTATTTGTTGTTGCCAATAAGGTCCGCTCCGGCAAGGATGTGGAATTCGTCAAAAAAGGAATTGGCGATGCCGAACTGGCCGGCCATATAACGTTCAGCGATTTGATTATGGAGGCAGACATCCAGGGTGTTTCTCCTTTCGGGCATTCACCTGCCACTGTAGAGGAGATAAGGGTAATCAAGTCGGCTGTTGAGACGACACTCAACGTATCTTAACCGCCATTGCGGCCCTATGACCGATAAGGATTTACTGAGAAAAGAACTCCTAAGAAAAAGAGACGCTATTCCCGCTGAGGTCAGAAGTGTCAAAGACAGGCTGATACTCGATAGGCTTTTGTCTTTGGACGAAATAAGGCGTGCCGGATCGATATTTTTCTTCGCATCGTTCAGGTCGGAAGTAGACACTTCCGCTATAGTGAAACAGTCGCTTAAAGATGGCAAACAGATAGTGTTTCCAAAGGTGGACAGGGACAGGCATGACCTGTTTCTTTATGAAGTAAAGGATATCGGCGAATTGGTTCGGGGCTATATGGGCATTCCGGAGCCCTCGGTGCTTTCCGATGAGAGGCTGGTCGATATCAACGCGGTCGATGCGGTGATTATACCGGGGGCCGGCTTTGATGCCGAAGGCAACAGGATTGGTTACGGCGGAGGATATTACGACAGACTTCTTTCATCGCTAAGGCGCAGCGTTCCGATAATTGCTCCGGCCTACGAAGAGCAGGTTGTCAAAACTATTCCTGCAGAGCCTCATGATATGAGGGTCAACCTGATAGTTACCGACCGTCGCTTGATCAGATGCGCCCCTGAGCAACATTAGCCCGCGTTAGTCATAAAACTTTTTCGTATTACAAAAATAAGAGAGCAGACTTTCTTTGAGCGGCTTCAATTTCTCGTATTGTGTCGCAGGCGATGCGAAAAATTTCCTCGGAGGTCGTTACGACCGAGAATGAGCGAAAAGATGGTCTGCTCCTCTAAAACTCATCCCTCCCTGAGGATTCTCTCTACCGCTGTGCTGTCCATCGGCCTGAATATATAGAACCCCTGAGCGTATTCGCCTCTCATGTTGCGGAATAATTCCATCTGCTCGGTCGTTTCTATCCCCTCTGCGATGACGTCCATGTTCAGGGCTCGCGCGAGGGCTATTATTACCTTGACTATCTCGGCATTGTTTTTATCCGAGGGCAGCGCCTCGATGAAGGACCTGTCGATTTTCAATCCATTGATAGGAAAGTGGCGCAGATAATTAAGCGCTGAATAGTCGGTCCCGAAGTCATCTATGTCAAAGCGTACGTTCAGCTTTTGCAGCCGCTTCAGGATTTCCGATGCAATCTCGGGATGCTCGATCAGCATGCTTTCGACTATCTCAAGCCTGAGCTTCGACGGCTCAAGACCCGTCTCTCGAAGGATGTCTTCGATCACCTCATAAAAATTGGGCTGCGAAAACACCTTGCCGGAAATGTTTACACTTATTGTCAGATTCTCGTAGCCGGGGAATTGCATCTGCCATTGCCGCATCTGACGGCATGCCTCGCGGACCACCCATTCACCAATGGGGATTATCAATCCGCTTTCTTCGGCTGCGGTTATAAAATCGAGAGGAGGGATGAGGCCCCGCTCCGGGTGCTGCCAGCGCACAAGGGCCTCGAACCCGATGATTTCATTGCCTTCCATCTTTATGATCGGCTGATAATGAAGAATGAATTCATTTTTTTCCACTGCCCTTTGGAGTTCTGTTTCCAGCCTGATCATCCTCGCCGCCTCGGCGTGCATTTCCGAGTCGAAGATCACATGGCGCGCCCTGCCTTTGGCCTTGGCGTCATACATTGCAATATCGACGTCCCGCAGCAACTCGTCAGTTCGCCAGTATTCGCCGGCATCGCTGAGGACAATCCCCACGCTGACGGTCACTAATATTTCGTGTCCCCCTATTGAGAAGGGCGGTCCCATCTCCTCCCTTATGCGCTCGGAAAGCTGACGCACTTGATCGATAGCTCCGGCATCTTCAACGAGAATGGCGAACTCGTCGCCCCCGAACCTGGCTACAGTGTCGACGGCGCGCATGCTTTTTTTCAGTCTCTGTGCGATCATTATCAAAAGCTGGTCCCCGATGAAATGGCCCAGGCCGTCATTAATGACCTTGAAACGGTCGACATCGAGAAAAAACACGGCAAATTTATGTTCCGGGTTTCTTCTCCTGCGCTGAAGTGCGCCCTGCAGATGGTCCATGAACAGCGCCCGGTTAGGCAGGTCCGTAAGAGAATCATGGAACGCGCGCCGGGCTAACAGTTCCTCTGTTTTTTTGCGCTCGGCGTTTTCCTGTAGAAGGAGGCCGTTGACCTTTTCGAGGTCTGCGCTCCGCAACGCCAGTTCTTTTTGCGCAAGCAGGGTTTTTCCGAAAAGCCGCGTCCTTTCATTGATGAGATACCCGATTACAGTCAGCGCGAAAGGTCCCAGCAGCATCGCAGCGCGAAACTTAATGCCGGACTGTTCTGTCGAGAAAAAGAATTTCAGTATATCGGCCCTGAGCCCCCCATTTAACGCGGAATAAATGTATATGCCCAGGAGAGCCCAGGCCAGAAGAATGATGTAGACCGATGTTCTTGCCAGCAGCTTTCGCGTGTATTCGCTAGTCTGAATGGCGTTCTCCTTTCCCGCGAGCAGAGCGCGTCGCTGAGACATAAACAGGCAATAAGCCGTCTTTTGACGTAATCCGGTGTCGGTTCCTATGATAAGAGAAAGAGGCCGGGGCGGATGTGATTCATATCACATTATGACTGCAATTGGGTGAGTTCGTTTATTGGCAATTGGATCAATTATCCGGGCGAGGCCTATGATTTCTGCCATGGTTCAATAGCTTAGACTGCCGTAAGGGCGCATCATGATACTCCCGCACCCGTCCTGTGGTAATCTATTCCGTAATCAGGCCGTCAGGCAGTTCGTCGATGTCGCCTGGTTTAATCGGAAAATGTGTCGAGAGAAGTTGTCCCGCCTCTTTGATCGCGTCACAGAGCGCATCGCAGGCACGGCCGTCGGCGATGCCCTTTGAAACCTGGGCAGCAAATTTATTGAGGGTGTCCTGTCCGATCTTTTCGTGGATCCCTTTGTCGGCCAGTACCCAGACCTTGCGTTCAAGGAGAGAAATAAAAAAGAGAACGCCGGTTCGCTCCTTTGTTCTTGTCAGACCTTTTTCGTGAAAGGCCCTTATTGCCCGGTGGCGCACTGCGCGCTCCCTTCTGCGGGCGCTTAGAAAGGCCGTCCTTATGGCATGGTATTTCCTTAGAATCAATCTGACAGGGAAAAAAGAAATGAATGCCAGCGGAATGAAAAACCAAAGGGAAGAGTTGAGAAACAGGGCGGATATGATCAGTGCGAGCAGGCTTCCAAGTAAAACACTCCCGATTACCTCGCCGTCTAGGTAATCGTCGCTTCTGTCGACCACCATTACAACTATCTCGCCGATGGTACAGCACTCTACATCCTTGGTAGTCTGCAGTATTCGCTGCCGCTCTTCCTCAGTAAAAAAATGTTCTGCCCTTCGTCCCATTACCAATCTCCTGAGGCCCCGCCGCCGCCGAAATCGCCGCCTCCCCCGCCGCTGAATCCCCCGCCGCCGAAGTCGCTTCCACCGCCTCCGCCTCCAAATCCTCCACCATAAAAACCGCCGGGCCAGAATCCGCCTCCGCCCCGTCCGCCGCCCGAAAAGAGCGCAGGCAGCAACAGCCCGGCCACGAGACCTATAACAGCCAGAATCAGAAATCCGATAATGCCCAGCGATATGGAGGACAGAAAGAAGGTCAATGGTAATCCCAGGGCGCCGCCTATTGCCCCAAGCGGACGGGACATGCTTCCCAATACAACTATGGCAATGCCGGCAAAGATGAGGAATGTCATGAATCGGGACGAGTTCTCATGTTTCCTTGTCCGGCGACTGTCCTCAGCCTTGAACTCTCCTCGAGTCGCGTCTATGAGCGCCGATGTGCCGGCGATAAATCCGCCGTCAAAGTCACCCCTTTTAAACCTCGGCTTAACCACAAGGTCTATTATTCTTCCTGCCATGAGGTCTGTCAACTTGCCTTCGAGCCCGCGCCCTACCTCGATTCTCATCTTTCTGTCCTGCTTTGAGACAACGAAGATTACCCCGTTGTCCTTCACCTTTTGTCCTATCTTCCAGGCCTCTGCGACTTTGATCCCGAAATCCTCGATTACGTCCCCTTCAAGGGATGGCACGGTGAGAATCACAATCTGGGTGGAGTCGGTCTGCTCGAAATTCTTCAGCTCGTTTTCGAGTTCGGCTCTTGCCTGAGGCGAGATCATCTGAGCATAGTCGTTCACGTAGCCCTGCAGTTTCGGCACGTCGAGGGCGAAACCCGGTGATATCATTGATATGAGGAGCGCAATTAATATCAGAGCTGCCTTGAGCGGCATCAGAGAATGTCCGGCAACAATTCTTGGTGAAATGGAGCGGCAGCGGACTCTGCTGTCTGAGGCCCGAAATAGTCCGGGCCGAGTTCCGAGTCTGCAGCGGAATGAGCATAGAATTGTCGGACAGTCTCGCAGCAAGCGATTGGCAGTTCTGATATTCATATATTTAAGGCAGACAATTATTAAAACTGCACCTTTGGCGCTTTTTCTGCTCCAGCCTCGGCCTTAAAGGGTTCCTTCATTTTCAGGTGAAGGAGCAGACTGTTCGTCATACTGTTCGGAAATGTCCTGATTGAAACGTTAAAGGTCTCGACTGCTTTGTTATAACGGACGCGGGCAACGTTGATTCTGTTTTCAGTGCCTTCGAGCTGGTGCTGCAGATCCTGAAAATTCTGGTTTGCCTTGAGGTCAGGATATTTTTCGACGACTACCATCAGCCGCTGCAGGGCGCTGGATAGCGCTCCCTGGGCCTGCTGGAACTGTTCTAATGCCTGAGGGTTATTTATCATGTCCTTTGACATCTGGATCGAACCCACTTTTGCCCTTGCCTCAGTCACCTGGGTAAGCGTTTCCTTTTCGTGCTTCGCATAGGCCTTGACGACTTCCACAAGGTTAGGGATAAGATCAGTCCTTCTCTGGTATGAAGCCTCAACGTCCCCCCAGGCAGCCTTCACAGCTTCTTCGTTCGCCTGCATCACATTGTACCCGCAGCCTGGCAGCCCAAGCAGCATTGCAGCAAAGACAATAAAAACAATATGCCTCAAGTATTTTTTCATATTTGCCTCCCTTAAGAAGATTGATGAAATGTATTTTAGAACAAAAGCGGCTTGAAATCTATCTCCCTAGCGCACAGGACCTGATTCACAGCCGCTGCCTTCACGCATATATTCTTTGACAATATATTCAACTTACCCCCAAAAAAAGCGTCGAATTTGTGCGGGGACGCATTCGAACGGTTTCAGCGGCGCGTATTGCCCGTTGCGGGTGAGCCGGTGCCTCGGAACGAAGTGAGAATGAGAGAGAATGTCGTCTCCGCGCAAATGAATACTTTCTCGACTGTGAATCGGATTACAGGAGCCGTTTGATTTTTGAGAAGGCCTCTTCTATTACGTGAGGCTCGGGCAGGAACGTGCTCCTGAAGTATACGCCGTCCTCCTGTCTTCCAAACCCGGAGCCGGGCACGAAGACAACCCCTTCTTTAAGCGCGGCGCGTACGAACTGGATGTCTTTCCGCCATTTCTGCGATTCTATTTTTATGAAGGCATAGAATGCTCCTTTAGGCACGGGAAAAGAAAGCGGCAGTTTGCCGGCCATCTTTACGAAAGTGTTTCGCCTTTCAGTGAGTTTCCGGTTCATATCCGCGATATATGCCGGATATGAGGGGTGCACCATTGCAACAGCGGCGGCCTTCTGATATTCCCAGTTTACCGAAAGACGCTGATTGCACAGGAGGAAAAAGGCATTTTTTACCTCCGCCCACCTTTCACCATGGAATGCAACCCATCCAATCCTCGCACCGGTGTAGCTGAAGTCCTTGGAAAGAGAACTGCCGTATATAAACGAGATCTTTCCTCTTGCTATCTTTCTGAAATCTACCGGCTTGCCTTCCAGTATAAGCCGGTCGTAGGAGCCGTCATAGAATATGGGGACATCATATTCAGCACATAGTTTGACAACTTCAGAGAGGTTCTTTTCAGAATACATTGAGCCAAGGGGGTTATTTGGATTTATGATCACCATCGCCTTAGCCCCTTCAATCTTCTTTGTCAGATTCCCTACATCTATCTGGCCGTCTGAATCGTGTCTGTAAAAAACGCTGTCGCCTTCAAACTGCTTGGCCTTACTGAGATAAAGCGGGTAGACCGGATTAGGAAGCAGTACCTTTTCCCCGAATCCTATGAAGGAATGGAAGAAGAAGTCTATGCCCTCGGTAAGACCGGCGACAGCGAAGACGTCCTCGGGGTTGCACTTCTCAATCCTGGAAACCGTATTTCTGAACTGTTCGTCACCCTCAGAGGGCGCGTATCCTTTCCAGTTTTCTGCCAGCGCAACTTTCACCTGCTCGGCGATGACTTTAAACGGTTCGAAACCGTACTGGGGAGGGTCGCCGATGTTAAGATAAATCATCTTCTTGCCCTTGGCCTCTTCGCGCTTTGCCTCCATAACAATGTCTCTTATGGGGTAGCTTACTACGTTCATCCTCTCTGTGGGCCTGTAAGGCAACTGACGTTTAAGATGTATCATTTTATTTTCCTCATTCCAGTCAATGCGTCGCCCTCAAAGTTTTGCAGGGGGGGACACTATGGACAGTGGAACTCTCCTGAATATTTTGTGTTAGAAAAGGATAACACTAAAAAAAGGGATTTGACAAGAAAACATGCCATCCATAACCCGCCACGCCATGTGCGGAGATGAATTCGAACGGCTTCAGCGGCGCGTATTGCCCGTTGCGGGCGCGCCGGTGCCCCGGAGCGAAGCGAGATGAAAGGAGAGAGAATGCCGTCGCTGCACATGGTCGGTTTCTTGATACTGAAATTGGGGCCTAGGAGAAGACAGCTGATGAATCAGCTGTTAATGTCTGTGGTTCCTTCTTCCTGGGTCAGCAGTCTCTTGCCCCCGATGAACCTCTTCAGATAATAGGGGGTCTCGAGACTGTCGATCGTAACTTTCTTTCCCCTCGAAGATGCATGGATGAATAGATTGTTCCCGAGGTAGATGCCCACATGGGAAGGGAACGAAGCATAAGTCCTGAAGAAAACTAAGTCACCGATAGACAATTCGTCTTTGTCCACGGTTTCGCCTCCAGCCTGAAACTGCTCCCTGGCAGTCCTTGGCAGTTGAATGCCAAGGAATCCGTAAACCCTCTTGACATAGGCAGAACAATCGATGCCCATGATGCTGTTGCCGCCGAACTTATAAGGAATATTGAGAAGTTTCCTTGCGAAGGTTACAAGCTTGTCGGACATTGGCTTTTCTGTAAATTCTTCTGTCTGTGAAACCTTCTTGATCTCTTCTTCAATATTGACGCTCTTTCCAATTGCCTCGCCAATTTTGTCGGCAGTTGAAGGGTCTACCTTTTCTTCCAGGTAAAGTTTTTGGCCGGCCGACAGCGAGGGCGATTCCATTTCGTTCAACTTCATAAGGTCATCCGGTTCCATATCAAATTTTTTCGCTATCTTCCACAGGGTGTCACCCTTCTTCACTATGTAAGTCTTGGGGCCTATATGCTTAACAAGCAGTTTCCGTCCTTTTTTCAGTTTGGCGGACTTCAGGTGATTCAATTCTTTGAGGTCGTCAGTGGATATCGAATATTTTCTCGCAATAGAGGCAACAGTATCGCCTTTTTTTACCGTGTGATAAAGATTTTCAGGAGCTTTTGTTTTGCCGACAGAAGCCTCCGGTTCATTCGGCTCTTCAGTGTGCAGCGTCCCGCCTGCGCGGGCCAGTTCCTGATCCTGCTGCGCGTGTTTCTCATTTTTCTTTGCGGCTGCCCTGGCACCCGGGACAACAATGACCATACCTGGCTTTATATGTTTTGCCGAGACTTCGTTCTCCCTTTGCAGGTCATTGACGCTCACTTTATATTTCTTAGCGATTCGCGCGAGGGTGTCTCCTTTTCTGACAGTATATTTTGTCGATGCCTGAACTG
>JBAIXS010000102.1:0-5251 GCA_037916395.1 Candidatus Sulfobium mesophilum | reverse complement strand
CCGCCGCCCTTGAAGTGAAATTTTATATAATTATCGTTTATATTCTCGCCGGCGAAGGCTTCGACCATGGAGAAGTGATATCCAAGCTTTATGCTGAAATTCATATATGTTCGGGACAGAAAGGCATAACTATGTCCTCCGGTCTCGCGAAGCTCCTCTTCCGGTATGGAGGCTGTGTGCGCAATCATCCCTAAAAAGCCTTTCACGTCGGCAGGCGGAGGCCCGGGCCATCTCATAGCCATCATTCCCTTAAGGAAAACGGAAAAAGGGATCGAGAGTATATCTTGCGGCGCTGCTTTTGATATGTTTTCCCTGAGTCCTCCGCCGAGGTCGATGAGGTGGGCGTCTACCGGAATGCCGGCTTTAAGCTGGACCGCAGGGCATTCGTTAATATCATGTTCCGTCCCGAGCGAGAACATCTCAGACATGGCCTTCTCATGGGAAAATCTGGTTATATCGTGGAAGGTCATGCAGCATTCAGGCCTGAAGTTCTCGCCTTCGGGAGAGACCAGGTTCAGTGGCGATATAAGTTTGAATATCCTCTCAAGGGTCTTAAAAACGTGAGTATCCCGGAAAGACGAAGTTTGGACTGTGAATTTCAGAATTTCCTCGACTCTGCCCTCATAGACGTTGCAGTGGACGGCGTCAACGGTGATCTCCTGCCCGTGCTTGATGATGCTTGTCGCTGTTGCGGTGTCCACGATGGTGGGGATCTCATATTCCCTCGCAAGCGAGGCCGTGTGACACGTAATGCTGCCGGTGTCGATCACAATGGCCGCAACTTTTTTCATCACGACCACAAAATCCACCTCCATATTTCCAGCCACGAGCACCCAGCCCTCAGGGAAGCTTTTTAGGTCCGCCCTGTCTCTTAATACAAAGGCCCGTCCATGGCCTATGCCCTTGCTTGCAATGAGACCTCTATCAATAAGAATGTTATATTGTTCGAGCCTCCTCGGAATCTTAACAAGCGAGCCCATCGTCTTGAGTGTTTTAAGGGGCCTGCTCTGGAGTATATGTATACGATTGTCTTTGTCAATGGCCCACTCTATATCCTGCGGTTTTCCGTAATGTGCTTCGAGGGCGAATGCATGTTCTGACAGAGCCTTTATCTGGACATCGCTCAGGCACGGCGCATTCCTCATCCCCTCCGGGACGGGTGCCTCCGCAATGCCCCCGCCTGAGGTACACACTAGCATGGTATGTTGATCAGACAGTTTTTTCTCTGTTGTCCCCTTCTTATCGCGCGAAATAAGGTAGGACTGAGGGGGTTCCGCGCCGGTAACAACCGTTTCCCCAAGCCCCCATGCCGCATTAATGATGATCTTGTCGCTGTCAGGGTCGTTCGGGTCCCTGGTATATAACACTCCGGCAGCCCTTGAATCGATCATCCTCATCACGCCCACGGACATGACCATCTCCGTCTCCGAAAACCCCTTTGTTTTATAATAGAACACGACTCGCGGCCGAAAGATGCTCGCGAGCACCTCTTTATATTTATAGGCTATCAACTCCTCGGGAACGTTAAGGAACGTTGCGTACTGGCCGGCAAAACTCACATCGCCGTCCTCATAGTTGGCGCTGCTTCGCACCGAGACCATCAACGGAGATTTGCCGGGCGTCGCCTTCAAATTTTCGATTGCCGTTTTTATGTCGTCACTGAGTTCAGAAGGAATTTCCGACCCCGCGATCACATCCTGCATTTCCCGGCAGAATCTGCTTATTTCCTCCATGTTGCCTGTATCTAATTGATGAAGTCTTGCGTTGATTTTTTCAGCAAGGCTGTTGTGATCCAGGAAGCGTTTGAAGGCATAGGCAGTGATCGAAAACCCGTCGGGCACAGGCAGCCCCAGTCCGCTTTTCACCTCTCCGAGGTGGGCAATCTTGCCTCCTGCAATGTCGGTCATATCTCCGCTGATATTCTTAAGGGGGATGACGAGATCGCTGACGGCTATCTCTTTGCCAGGTGACAATGTCTTTTCGATCTTCTTATTGATGATTTCATATCGTGCGTAAAGTTCCTTGTACTTGCCGCGCGAGATCTCGTTCAGGCTGTCAATGATGCCTAAGACCCCTTTGGACATAGATTCTACGGTCGCATTAACATATTGCCTGTCGAAGAGATATTCAGCAGAGAGCTTCTCCTCCATGTCTGCTATGAGCATTAGTACTGCATTATTATGTTCGAGCAGGTCCTGGAACTTACTATATTTGGTCTTCAAGGTTAGTTTGAGTTCCTGACCCCTGTCTTTTGATCGAGCTTCTCTGTCTCTTAGCAATCTTATAATGTTCAACATCGAAATAATACTACCATAGAAAATATCTCTTGACAATACAAAAAACATAATGTAATATCTTTATATGGAAAAACAACATAACAATATACATAATAATATCATCTCATATAACAACATATCATTATAATGATGGAGGGTTCAAAGAAATATGATCATTGCTAATCCCATTAATAGAGAGAAACCGCAAAAGCTTTATCTACAGCTCTATTATGTCCTGAAAGCAAAGATAGAAAGCGGCGAGTTGCTC
Source organism: Candidatus Sulfobium mesophilum (assembly GCA_037916395.1). Classification (GTDB taxonomy): domain Bacteria; phylum Nitrospirota; class Thermodesulfovibrionia; order Thermodesulfovibrionales; family UBA6898; genus Sulfobium; species Sulfobium mesophilum_A. The sequence continues at coordinate 2,707 of JBAIXS010000102.1, read as the reverse complement.
GAAGGTTCCCAGATACCAACGGAGGATGAGCTGTGCAAGATCTACGAAGTGAGCAAAGCAACGGTTAAGCTCGCCGTTTTGGAACTGGCAAGAGAGGGTTATGTCAAGCGGCAACAGGGCAAAGGCACCTTCGTCTGCAAAAGGGTCGTCTCTGAGGGGCTTGCTATGCATACAAGTTTCCAGGAACTGATGCTGGATGCAGGCTTGGATTATTCAACTCAGGTCCTCGCCAAGACGGTCATGATGCCTACCGACGATCTCGAAGTAAAGCTCAACATCACAGCCGATACTCATACATTTTATATAAAGAGATTGCGGTCTATTGACGGCGAGCCTGTTTTGCTACAGGAGGCCTATATCCCCTGTCAGGCTTGTCCTATGCTTCTTGAGGAGGATATGGCAAATAATTCCATCTTCGACATCCTCGAAAAGACATACTCAATAAAGATAACAAAGATAAAAGACTATATAAAGCTTACATATCTTACGGACGAGGAGGGCAGGCTTTTGGGGCTTCCCGGGGGAGCGCCTGCAGTGGTAATGGAGCAGCAGTTTTACGCAGGCGAGTCCCAGATAATGTACATGCGCTCTGTTAAAAGGTCCGACAGCTTCAGATTTTTCATGGAGTTTGAGAGGAGTACGGGTTAGGCTGCAGCAAGTGATAATCTCAAAAAAAGGAGGTGAGAGCTCATGCAAGGCTTTAATCAGTGGCTTGTGGAACTGAATAAAAACAGCCATATATTGTTCGGCTTGGTCACCGTTATAACCATGTCAGGCATGGGAGTAATAATTGCGGCCGCAATTGAGGTCTTATTCAGGTTCCTGGGTGTAAAAGGCGAGAGGATAGAGATCCATCATTAATAAATTATCAGGGGGGCTATGTCAATGACAGTTATTGTATCAAAACTTATATCTGTCCTTGTTACCGTCTGCCTTCTTGGCGCAATGATGCTTCTCACTATGGGCGTCGGTTGGGCATCGGGAAAGCTTATCAGAAAAATGTTTGGTTTAGGAGGTAAATAAAAATGGAGATATATTTACCAATATCAGGCGTAGAAATAATGGCCTGGAAACTCATACTGCTCGGTTTTACAGTAGGAGTTATAGGCGGCTTCTTCGGCGTCGGCGGAGCCTTTATGGTCACGCCGGCACTTAACGTATTCGGTTTCCCTATGGCATACGCCATAGGCACAGACATGGCGCATATAGCGGGCAAATCAATAGTCGCCACGGCAAAGCATAGAAAATACGGTAATGTGGACATGCGACTGGGCGCATTGATGATAATCGGCACAGCAATAGGCATTGAGTGCGGAGCCAAAACCATCATGTGGCTTGAGAAGGTTGGACGGGTGGACATCGTCGTGAGATACACGTACATGGTCCTGCTGTTCGGGCTGAGCAGCTTTATGCTCTATGAGTATTTCACGCTCACCAAAGGGACTTCTACGGGAAAGTCAAAGCCTGTATCGGATGCCGGCACCTCCGGCCTTGCATTAAAGATGCAGAGCTTGAAAATACCTCCGATGATACACCTAAAGGTTTCGGGATTTCATATTTCCGTGTGGGTCATTCTTATAGTCTCTGCCTTCACGGGATTCCTCGCGGGTTTTCTGGGGGTAGGCGGCGGTTTTATAAGGATGCCGTCGCTTATGTATGTCATCGGCTGCCCGACAAGGGTGGCTGTCGGCACAGACCTCTTCGAAATCGTAGTTACCGGGGCCTATGGCGCCTTCAGTTATGCGATGAAGGGAAGGGTTGAGCTCATTGCAGCCGCCGTTATGCTTATAGGCGCAGCGGTTGGCGCACAGTTCGGTACACTCGCAACTCAGTATGTGAAAGGCCTGAAAATACGTCTGTATTTTGCAGTGACAATGCTCCTTGCAGGGGTTTCCGTTATATTCAAGCATGTTGCAGGCACATACAAGGCAGTCTATTCATCACAGCTAAATGCATGGGTCAAATCGAACCCCGCCTTCCTGGAATATGCAAAGACAGAGGGTGCGAAAATGGGTTCCCTCAAGGCGCAGGTCGCTGAATGGCTGCTGTTTCATAAAGCAGAGGCACAGGCCTGGATTGCAAAGCAGTCGGACGTGATCATACAGGCGAGGGCCATGGAGAAGATGTGGAATGCTTACGCGGGATATCTTATGCTCGGCGCCGCAGTCGGTCTTAGCATCCTGATCATCGCCAAAATGATTGCGGGCATTAAGCATGAGAAAAAGGTCCTGGCCGAGAAAGCGTTGGTGTAGTATGAAGAAGATACTTGTTGGGATAGACGGTTCAAGTGAATCCATCAATGCCCTTAAGTACGCTGCCAGGATGGCAAAACTAACAGGCGCTGAGATCCTCGGAGTGAATGTCATAAATGAACCTTCCTACAGGGAATATTACCGGGACCTTTCCGTCAAATTAAAAGCTGAGGCAGAGGATATCCTGAAGAAGGCCGTGGCAGAGGTTGAATCGGAAGGCGTCACCATGAAGACGCAGGTTGATGTGGGCTCTCCTGACGATGTACTTGCTGAACTGGCAAAAAACGGGACCGGCGTCATCATGATAGTGGTAGGCGCAAGCGGCAGGGGACGGGGATCAAGGGTCTTTGTGGGCAGCATGACGCATGCTCTTGTGAATCATATCGCAGCCGGACTTCAATGCCCTGTTGTTGTGGTGCCGGGAAGCTCCGGAGATTTTCTCAGGAGGTTATGAC